>NZ_DASQNA010000016.1 GCF_035645195.1 Paenibacillus sp.
GCCAAGCGCAAGGGCGAATGGCTCGAGCTGAAGCTGCCGGAGACGCTGGCGGCCGTGCCGCTGAACGGGCTCATGCAGCTGCTGCCGATTCCCGGCAAGGTCGCCGGGCGGCTCATCTCGGTGAACGGCGTGCAGCGGCAGGGCAAGCTGCTCCGGCTGAAGCTGTTCCCAGAAGAGCGCCCGGAGTTCGAGCCGGAATGGATGGAGCTCAACGTCTTGTACGAGGACGACTACTGCCTCGTCGTGAACAAGCCCGACGGCATGGAGGTCCATCCGAGCGTCAAGGGACAACGCGGCACGCTCGCGCATAAAGTCGCCGCGTATTACGACATGACGAACCAGAAGTGCCGGGTTCGCCATATTCACCGGCTCGACAAGGATACGACCGGCCCGGTGCTGTACGCGAAGAACGAGCTCGCGCACTACGTCTTCGACGCCGCGATGCGCGAGAAGCGCATCGAACGGATCTATACCGCCCTGGCCGAGGGCGTCTTCAAGGACGCGAAGGGCGTCATCGACGCGCCCATCGGACAAGACCGCCACCATTCCACGCGGCGTCGGGTCAGCGAGACCGGCGAATCGGCGGTCACGCGGTACGAGGTGATCGAGCGGTTCGCCGATCACACGCTCGTGCGGCTGCGGCTCGAGACCGGCCGCACGCATCAAATCCGGGTGCATCTCGCGCACCTCGGGCACCCGATCGCCGGCGACGGCTTGTACGGCGGCCATCGTCCGCTCATGCAGCGCCAGGCGCTGCACGGCGAGCAGCTCGTTTGGCACCACCCGTGGACCGGCGACCGGATGAGCGTCCGGGCGCCGCTGCCGGACGATTTCGCCGCGGCGCTGCGCGCCCTGCGCGGCCGCAAATAATGCAAAACGACGGAGCCCGGCGCTCCGTCGTTTTTTTATGCTCGTGAAACTTACCCGCCCGAGCCGCCCATCCGCGAAGCGGCGTCGCGGACGGCGTCGACCAACCGGTCGAATCCGCTCCCCACGGCCGCCGCCAGCTCGGCGACCGACTGGCGCAGACCGACGAGCGCGCCCGTCTGCTCTTCGATCGCTTCGGTCTGCGCATCGATCGATGCGCTGACGCCGGCGACTTCCTGAGACAGCCCGGCGAACGCGAGCAGGAGCGCGATGACGACCGCGGCCGTGCCGACGAGCAGCAGCAGCGCGATTACCCAGCGCTGGTTGTACCACGGCTTCGGCCGAGCGTGCAAATCCCCTCTCGGCGGGAAGCCCCCGCCGTACGGGTCCATATAGTACATGCGATCATCCGACGGTTTCGGCGTGCGATTCGGTTCGTTCATGATGTCTGACCTCCTATGCGCCGCGCTCCCGGCCAAGGGCGGGCGGCGGCGAATTTGCCACAGCATTCGGGGGACGGGCCGCCGTTTCGGTCCGTTCCCCCGCCTGTCCCCTGCATAAATGGGCGCCTTTTACACATAGTAAAAGAGGAAATTTTCCCACCCCAAGGAGGCCTACATCGTGAAAAACCAAGGCAACAGCATGCAGCCGCAAAACCCGAACGCGCAGGCGCAGCAATCTCTCGACCATCTGCACAACTCCGTAGCGATGGCGCAATCGCACCCGGACGCGCAAATGATCCAGCAGGCGGAAAACTCGCTCGAGAAAGCGGAGCGCTCCGTCGCCCAGATGGAAGGCGAAAGCAAGCCGCAAGCCGTCCAGCTCGCGCAGAGCGAGCTCCGGGAGGAGCAGGAAAACCTTCAATCGCTTCAATAAGCTCAACATCTTCAAGACGAAAGAGCATCCTCGCCGATGCTCTTTTTGCTTTGCCGCCGGCGCTGGCGATTCCGTCCTCCGTTGGTTACACTGAGGGGGAAAGGAGCGATCGCTGGTGACGGCTTGGTTCGCCGCTTGGCGGCGCTTATGGAACGAATGGAGACGCCGGCGCGCGTCGGCTCGGTTCACCCCCGGCGCAGTGCTGAACGGCCGGTACGAAATCGTGCGGCCGCTCGGCGAAGGCAGCTACGGGCTCGCGTATTTGTGCCGCGACCGGCAAGCGGGCGGAACGCCGTGCGTCGTCAAGCACGTCCGGCCGCTCCGCGGCGGCGGCCGGGCGAAGGCCGAGGCGGCGCACGGCATCGAAACCGCGATGCTCGAGCGGCTCCGCCACCCGGCGATTCCCCGCCTGCTCGAGAAGTTCGAGCAGCGCGGCGCTTACTTGTTCGCGATGGAATACGCCCCGGGCCGGAGCCTGGAGCAACTGCTGTTCGAAGAGGATCGCGTCTATAAGGAGGAAGAGGCGCTCGCGCTGCTGCGGCGCCTGCTCGACATCGTGCGGGACGTGCACGAAGCGGGCATCGTGCATCGGGACATCCGCATCGCCAACGTCGTCGCGGACGGCGACCGGCTCCGCTTGATCGATTTCGGGCTCGCACGGGAGCTGCGCGGCCGGCCGGCGGACGGGACGCCGGACGACGTCGAGCCGGGCGATCCGCCGGAGAAGCTGTTGCGCCGGCGGATCGACGTGACGAGCGACTTTTACGCGCTCGGGCATTTGCTGCTTTTCTTGCTGTACAGCGCCTACCCGGAAGACGACGCGGCGGAGGAGCGCAGCTGGGAGGAAGAGCTAACGTCGCTCGCCCCGGCAACGAAAAGGCTGCTCCGCCGGTTGCTGATGGCGGAACAGCCTTATGGATCGGCTCGAGAGGCGGCCGAGGACGTCGATGCGGCGCTGCGCGCATGCGCCGAGCGGCGCGGCGATTAGCTGCTGAAGCTGGAGTAGCCCTTCTTCTTGTAGTATCCGTGGCCGTGCTGGTTGTGCGGCGGCGCGCCGTATTTCGGTTTATGGAAATGATCGCTGCTGCTGAACTTTTTGTACCCGCCGCCGTAATGCGGCCCGTAATGCTTCTTATGCGAGGACGATAGCAGCATCTTAAGCAATTTTTTCAACATCGCCGAGCCCTCCTTAGGTTTTAAAGTACTATACGAATCCATGGCTCGTCCGGTTGCGTACGCTGGGCGTCTTTGGTACGTTGGAAGCAACGCAGTCCCGTACGAACGGGGGAAAGGAAGAGGAACATGTCCGTTTACGACTACAGCGCCGTCTCGATTCGCGGCGAGAACGTGCCGCTGTCGCGGTACGAAGGGAACGTGCTGCTCATCGTCAACACCGCCAGCGAATGCGGGTTCACGCCGCAGTACAAAGGGCTTCAGGAGCTTTACGAGAAATACCGGGAGCAAGGCCTCGAGGTGCTCGGCTTCCCGTGCAACCAATTCGGCGGCCAAGAGCCCGGGGGCGAGGAGCAGATCGCGTCGTTCTGCGAAACGAATTACGGCGTAACGTTCCCGATGTTCGCGAAGGTCGACGTGAACGGCGACCACGCGCATCCGCTGTTCCAGTACCTGAAGAAGGAAGCGCCCGGCGTGCTCGGCACGCAAGCGATCAAATGGAACTTCACCAAATTCCTGGTCGATCGCAAAGGCGAAGTCGTGCGCCGGTACGCGTCTACGGACACGCCGGAAAGCTTGGAAGCGGACATCCGGGCGGCGTTGGACGCTTAAGCATAAGCGAAGCGACGGCCGGCCGCCAGGCCGGCCCGGTCGCAGCCGGTCAGCCGCCCCACAAGGTTCTTATTCCCGCGGCGCCGAGCGCGTATACCGCGAAGAAGTACGCGCACGTCGCGGCGAACAGCCCGTAGCCCAAGGCGATCAGCAAGCCGTCCCGACGCAGCAGCCCGAGCGACAGGAAGACGATCGCATACGCCGGGATGGCATTGGAGAGCGGCAGCGGCAGCGGCAGCATCATGCCGATGGAGCTGGCGATGATGCCGACGGCGTGCGCCGCACGCAGCGGCGGCGCGGCGGTCAAGGCGAACAGCCGCGGCTTCGACCACCCGTCGACGCGCCGCAGCAGCGCCGCGGCTTTGTCCGCGATCAGGCGCATGTGCGTTTGTTTGACGCGAATGCGGCCGAGCCTTCGCGGAAGGCGCAGCGGCAGCCCCGTGATCATGCTGAGGCAGATCAAGACGATCAGCACGCCGAAGGGCGTGCTCGTCCCCGGAATCGATACGGGCAGCAGGAACGGCACGGTCAGCATCATGACCGCGGCCAGCATCCCTTCCTTCCCGATGCGGTCCAGCAGTTCGTTGATTTCCAACCCTTCCGGCGGCGTATCGGCGGCGATGTCGCTCAGCAGCTCGGATACGCGAACGTCCGTATGGAACGATTTCATGAAGCGCACCTCCGTTGGTTTCCATGGATGTATACGAGCCTGCGCCGCCGCGGGTTCCGCTTTCCGGACAGGCGAGGCTCTTTCGGGAACGCCGGGCTCGTGGTATGATGGTACCTGTCGGTTTCCTAGGGTTCCTCGAATCGCTGTCCGCGGTTCGGTACGGTCCGAGAGGAAACGCGCGGCGACGCCGCGTACACGGAGGGAGAAAAGCCCGGGAGATCCATTGCGATGTTCCGGGCTCTTTGCCGTGCGCCGCCCCGGAACATCCGCCATCCGCATTCTGGAAGGAGGAAGATGCTTTTGGCTTGGCTGTACCTCGCCGCCGCGGGCGTGCTCGAGGTCGTATGGGCGCTGACGTTGAAGGCTTCCCACGGCTTCACCCGCCTCGGTCCGTCGCTGCTCACGTTCGCGTTCATGGCGGCCAGCTTCTACTTGCTCGCGCTCGCGACCAAAACGCTGCCGATCGGCACCGCGTACGCCGTGTGGACCGGCATCGGCGCCGTAGGCGCCGCGATCTTCGGCATGCTGTTCCTGCACGAACCCGTCAGCGCGCCTCGGCTGTTCTTCTTGGCTTTGATCGTCGCCGGACTGATCGGGCTTAAGCTGACGTCGGGCTAAGCGATACCGATACCGAAACAACGAAAGGCTCAACCCCGAAGGGTTGAGCCTTTCTGTCGTCGCCACCGTTCCGGTCGGCGTTACACTTCGAACGAGCTCTTCAGCGATACGATTCGGTTGAACACCGGGCGCCCCGGTTCGGACACCTTCGGATCGACGTTGAAGTAGCCGTGCCGGAAAAATTGGAACTTGCTGTGGACGGCGACGTCCTTCATGTCCGGCTCGACGAAGCCGTTCATGACCGCAAGCGAATTCGGGTTGATGCGCTGAAGGAACGACTTGTCCGCGCCCGCCGCGCCGGCGAGCCGCTCCCCTTCCGCTTCCGGCTCCGCCGCGTCCCCGGCGTCGTCGGCTTCGTCCTCGAGAATCAGCGGCTCGTACAAGCGGAATTCCGCCGGCACCGCGCGCGTCGCCTCGACCCAGTGGATCGTCCCTTTCACCTTCCGGCCGGTAAAGCCGCTGCCGCTCTTCGTCTCAGGGTCGTACGTGCAGCGCAGCTCGACGACGTTGCCCGCTTCGTCCTTGACGACCTCTTCGCATTTGATGAAGTACGCGTGTTTCAGGCGCACCTCGTTGCCCGGGAACAGCCGGTGATATTTCGGCGGCGGATTTTCCATGAAGTCGTCGCGCTCGATGTAAATTTCGCGCGAGAACGGAATGTGCCGAACGCCCATCTCCGGGTTTTCCGGATTGTTCTCCGCCTCCAGCATCTCGACCTGCCCTTCGGGGTAGTTCGTGATGACGACCTTAAGCGGGTCGAGCACCGCCATCGTGCGCGGCGCCGTCAGCTTCAAGTCTTCGCGGATGTAATGATCGAGCATGCGCGCGTCGACCGCCCCGCTGCTGCGGGAGATGCCCGTCGCCAGGATGAAGTCGCGAATCGACTTCGGCGTGAAGCCGCGGCGGCGGAAGCCCGAAATCGTCGGCATGCGCGGATCGTCCCACCCGTCGACGAATTTCTCGTCGACGAGCAGCTTCAGTTTCCGCTTGCTCATGACCGCGTTCGTCAAATTGAGCCGGCCGAATTCGTACTGCCGAGACACGTGCGGCATTTCGCATTCGCGGATGACCCAGTCGTAGAACGGCCGCTGGTCTTCGAACTCGAGCGTGCAGAGCGAGTGCGTGACGCCTTCGATCGCGTCTTCGAGCGGATGCGCGTAGGCGTACATCGGGTAAATGCACCATTGGTCGCCCGTGTTATGGTGATGCGCGTGAGCGATCCGATAAATGACCGGGTCGCGCAGGTTGATATTCGGCGAAGCCATATCGATTTTGGCGCGCAGCACCTTCTCGCCGTTGCCGAATTCCCCGGCGCGCATGCGCGCGAACAAATCGAGGTTTTCCTCGACCGACCGGTTCCGGTACGGGCTTTCGCGCCCCGGCTCGGTAAGCGTGCCCCGCATTTCCCGAATTTCGTCCGCCGAACTGTCGTCCACGAACGCGAGCCCTTTTTTGATCAGCAGCACCGCCCGTTCGTACATTTCCTCGAAGTAGTCGGAGGCGAAGAACAGACCGTCCCAATCGTAGCCGAGCCATTTCACGTCTTCCTTGATCGCCTCGACGTACTCGGTGTCTTCCTTCAGCGGGTTCGTGTCGTCGAACCTCAAGTTCGTGCGCCCGCCGAATTCGTCGGCGATGCCGAAGTTCAGCACGATCGACCGCGCGTGGCCGATATGGAGATACCCGTTCGGCTCCGGCGGAAACCTCGTGACGATTTCCTTCGTTCGGCCCGCCTTCAGATCTTCGACGATAATCGTCTTGATGAAGTTGGAGGATTCTTCGACGCGTTCTGCCACTATCATCCCATCCTTTGCGCTACCGTTTCTGCTTCGTTAATCCCTAAATCGTACCATAAAATCGAAGCAAAATAAAAATCGGCGCGCGTCACACTTCCTTGCGGACGAAATACGCGAAGCTTCCCGCGAAAAACAAAACGAACGAGCCGGCGACGACGAGCAGCAGCGAATCGAGAGGCACGTTGAACGCCCCGAAGCTGAGCGCCTCCCGCGGGATCATGGCCAGCGCCGGCTGCGCCCACGGGTAATACGGCCCGTACCGTTCCGAATTGGCGATCAGCATGTTCGGCAGCGTCAGGATGACGTTCGCCGCCATCGGGCCGGCGAAGCCGGACCAAGCGGCGGACGCCCCGAGCTGCAGGGCGGCGAGCGGCAGGCTGGCGACCCAGCCGCCGACGGCGCAGCGGAGCAGCAGCTCCCACGGGGCCGGCGCGGGGAATCCGCGCAGCAGTCCGGCGAGCAGCACCCCGCCGAACACGAGCAGCTGCACGAACGCGAGCAGCCCCGCGACGACGCCGAATTTCGCGAGGAACACGTCGCCCGGGCGCACCGGCATCGCGAGGATTTGTTTCCATCCGCCGCCGGCGTGCTCGAAGCGGCACACGAGCGCGGCGAATACGCCCGCGAGCAGCGGAAGGAATAAAAGCCCGTGCAGCAACGCTGCGCTGCCCAGCGCCCCCGTCCACGGGTCCCCTCTGCCTTCGCCCGCGTCCGCGAGGCAAACGAGCGTCGTGAGCGCCGGACTGACGAGCGCCGGCGCCCAGAGCGGGGAGCGGCGCAGCTTCAACAGTTCCGACCGTACGCTTCTCAGCATGTCACGACACGTCCTTCCGCTTGAAGTGAAGCGCACCCGCCGCCCACAGCGCCGCGCCCGTTGCGGCCCCCGCCGCCGCCGCCGTCGCCGCCGGAACGCCCTCGAACCAGGCGTACGGCCAGGTCCACGGCGCCCAGTCGGCGAGCATCGGCGCGAACATCGAGACGACCGTGCCGAGAATGCCGACGGTGAGCGGGGCGGCTTGGTGCTTGAGCGCGATGGACAGCCACGTCTGCAGCGCGGCGAAGGGCAGCGCCGCCGCCAGCGGCACGAACGACGCGCCAAGCACGTCCGTGATGGGTACGGCGGCGCCGAAGCCCAGCGCCCAGCCCAACCCGACCGTCCCGATCGCCAGCAGCGCGCACGAGCCGGTCAGGAGCATCACCAGGACGGCCAGTTTCGCCGTGTAAACCGCGGTCCGGGAGACCGGCAGCGCCAGCGTCTGCTTCCACGCGTTCGTCGCGTGCTCGTACCCGGCCGCGAGCGAAGCGACGATCGCGATGCCGACCATCAAGGTCGGCACGGCGAGCCACGTGACGTTCCACAGCAGCCCGCCCCACAAGTCGGATGCGTACAGGTCCATCAAATACTCGTAACGAATGCCGAAATGCACCGCTTGCAGCGCGATCACGCCGGTCGGACCAAGCGCGGCGAGCCCGACGGCGAACGTGCGGCGCAGCTTCAGCCGTTCGGCGGCCAAAACCCGCAGCCAGCCGCTCATAAGCTCGCCTCCCCGCCGGTCAGCTCGAGGAACAACTCTTCGAGCGACGCCTTCGCTTCCTCGACCCGGTAGACGTCTATGCCGCCCTCGACGAGCCGGCGCACGGCTCCCGCGACGGCGGCGTCCGATGCCGGCTGGAACGAGACGCCCCGCTCGATCGGCGCCGCGCCGATTCCGTCTTCCTGGAGCAGCTCCGCCGCCGCCGCGGGATCGTTCACGCGCAGCCGAATGTCGATTCGTGCCCGGCGGCGCAGCGCCTCGATCGCATCTTGATAGATGAGCCGGCCGCCGGCGATAATGCCGACCTCCGTCGCCGTCTGCTCGATCTCCGACAGCAAATGACTGGAGATCAAGATCGTGATGCCCCGCTCTTGCGGCATGCGGCGAATCAGCTCCCGGATTTCCAAAATGCCCGCCGGATCCAAGCCGTTCGTCGGCTCGTCGAGCACGAGCAGTTCCGGGCTCCCAAGCAGCGCTGCGGCGATGCCGAGCCGCTGCTTCATGCCGAGAGAGAAGCCTTTCACCGGGCGATGCGCTTCGCGGTCCAGCCGCACTGTGCGCAGCGCTTCGTCGATCGCCGATTGCGGCGCGCCCAGCAGGCGGCGGAGCGCCTCTAAATTTTCGTAAGCGGTCAGATGTCCGTAATAGGACGGGTATTCGACTAACGACCCTACCCGTTTCAATACGGCTAGGCGCTCCCGCTGCATGTCCCGCCCGAACAGCCTCACCCCGCCGGAGGTGGGCCGGGCCAGGCCGAGCAGCATGCGAATCGTCGTCGTCTTGCCCGCCCCGTTCGGGCCGAGGAAGCCGTAAATCGACCCTTGCGGGACGCGCAGCCCGACGCCGTCCACGACCGTGCGTTTCCCGATTCGTTTCGTCAGCGCGTTCGTTTCGATAATCCATTCCTTCATGTCCTTCACCTCGGTATGCATCTTATCGCGCCGAGGTTAAAGACCGTTGCGAACGGAGGTTAAATTTCGGTTAAACCGTCGCTGCGGCCCGGATGATCGCGGTTGTGCCGCCGGGTCCCGTGTCGACCGACCACTGCAGGCGCATTTCGCGAAGCATCATCTCCGCGATCGACAGTCCGATGCCCGCCCCTTTGCCCGGAGAATCGCCCGTCATGCCCGGCCCCCGATCCTCGATCGAGAGCGCCGCCGCGTCGTTCGACTCGACCCGCAGCCGGAGGCCGACGTATTTCCCGTCGCTCGCATGCCGCAGCACGTTCTGAAAGACGTTGTCAATCACGCGTTCCAGCCAAGCCGGATCGATCTCCCAAAGCACGGGGCGGTCGGGCAGATCGACGTCGACCTCGAATCCTTCCCGCTCGAAGACGGGATACCAGCCGGCCACGGACATCCGGGCAAGCCGGACGACGTCCGTCGGCTGCGGACGGTACGGATATTTGCCGGCGGACAGCAGCGTATACGACAGCAAATTGTCGATGAGCCGATCCATTTGCCCGATTTTGCGGTCGATGAGCGCCGCCGATTCGCGGCTTTCGGCGCCGTCCGCCTCTTGGCCGAGACGATGGGCATGACCGCGGATCGCCGTCAGCGGCGTGCGCAAATCATGCGACAAATTCGCGATCAGCCGCCGCCGCAGCGACTCCTCTTCCCGTTCGCGCGCTCGGCTCCGCTTCAGCTCGGCCAGCATCTCGTTGAACGCCTCCTCCAGCAGACCGATCTCGTCCGGCCGCCTCGCCGCTACGGGCCGGGGCAGCCCGTCCTCCGCCGGCGACGTCATCGCGTCCCGCAGCCGCAGCAGCCGCCGCCGCACCAAAAAGAAGAAGAAGGCGGACAGCGCCATGAACAGCGCCAAGACCAGGAGCACCCCGACGATCGCCGCGTATTCCGCAGCTCCGTACTTCACCTTCGAAAACAGGCTTCGAGGCAGTTGAATCGCCAGAAAGCCGCCTTCCCCTTCTTCGCCGAGCAGCGCCACGACCGTGAACGGATCGCTGTCGTAGCCCTCCTTCATGAACCGGATCGTCTCCGGCAGCGTCCACCGGTCGGGGAACGGCGTTTCGCCCGGGAGCTGCAGCCGCGTCCGCCCGGAGGCGTCCACCCACACGACCGACGCCTCGGGATAGCTCTCCTTCCACGCGGCGAGCCTTCTCTCGACGCGACCCGGCGGCGCGCCCGCCAGCGTGGACGCCTCCTCGTGCCACAGCCGCTCCAAATCGGCCTCCGTCAGCCTCCCCCCGTTGCCGTCGGGTACGTACGTGCGAACCGGCTCATACAACAGCATCGTCATGACAATGAACGAAACCGGGAGCAACACGATAGCCAGCGCCATCAACAGCAAGTATCTCCACAGGAGCGATTTCCTACGTTTCAGCCCTCGCTTCACAGCTTCACCCGATAGCCGATCCCGCGTATCGTCTCCACGATCGTCGGCGCGCTCGGATCGAGCTCGATCTTCTCCCGCAAATAACGGATGTGGACATGCACCGTTTTATCGCCTTCGAGGTACGGCTCGCCCCAGACCGCTTCGTATATTTGCTCCTTCGTCAAAATGCGGTTCGCGTGCTTGAGCAAATACATGAAGATGTGATACTGCTTTCCCGTCAGCACGATGTCCTCTCCCGTACGCGTATCCGTTACTGCGTTGTCCTGCGGCCGAATGCGCAAATGCCCGACGCGGAGCTCGCTGCGCGACGGCGAATCGGAACGGCGCAGCAGCACCTCGATGCGCGCCGTCAACTCGTCCGGATGAAACGGCTTCGTCACGTAATCGTCTGCGAATTGCAGTCCGGTCAGCTTATCCTCCACGTCCGTGCGGGCGGACAGCATCAAAATCGGCACGCTCGGCGCTTCCGCCTTCAGCCGCCGCCCGACTGTAAACCCGTCCAATCCGGGCAGCATGACGTCCAGGACGACGATGTCGCTGTCCTTCACCCGTTCCGCGGCGCGCTCGCCGGACGGCAGCCAGTCGACCCGATACCCAGCCCGTTCCAAATGATCCTTCACCCAACCGCCGATTTCTTTGTCATCCTCGATATACAGCACCGTCGCCATTCGCACCCTCGCATCCTTGGCCGGCGCCGCCGGCCCCGTTTTCCTTATATTAAAACCGAAGTCTCCCCGCATGACCACCGACCACCGACCGGTTGTTTCCGTTCGGCGCAGCAAAAAAGACGCCCGAATCCGGACGTCTTTCTGATGCTTCTCGCCTAAAAAAAAACGGCAGGCACTCCCCTAAGGGGGCCTCCGGTCTTCTGCAGCCTTATTCGGCCAAGGATATCGATGGATTCAGCACGCGGGAAATCGCGCCCAGCACGCGCTCGCTCTGGAACGGCTTCAGCACGTAATCCTTCGCCCCGCGGCGCACCGCGCTGACGATCAAATGTTTGTGCCCGAGCGCCGAGCACATGATGATCTTCGCTTTCGCGTCGTAGCGCACGATTTGCTCCAACGCCTCGATCCCGCCGAGCTCCGGCATGTTGAGATCCATGATGACGAGGTCGGGACGATGGGCGCGATATTTATCGACCGCCTCCAGTCCGTTGGCCGCTTCCGACACGACCATATGCCCGGCTCTTTCCAGCATATCCTTCAACATCAATCGCATAAAGGCGGCATCGTCAACGACCAGAATCGTCGCCATTCCTCATCACTCCCTTGAGGCCGCAGGTAATGTTTATTTTTCCCAATTGTACCTCTCCGCGCTGAACAAAAACTGAACAGCAAAAAACGACCGCGTTCGACACGGTCGTTCTGATTATCCCTTCCCGAGATGGGCTTCGTACCAAGCGGTGATCTGCTTGTCCGGTTCCTCTCCGGCCTCGTCCCGGAGCGCCTCCTTCAACTGCTCGTACGTCTTCCGCACTTCCTGCGTCTGGCCCTGCCGCAGGTACATCCGCATCAGGAGGAAGTAGCTTTCCTGTACGGACGGGAAGCGCGCCGAGATGTCGGTAAGCAGCGAGAACGCGATGCTGTTCCACGCCCGTCCGCCGAGCTCCTCCGCGATCCGCAGCGCGCACTCCAGCCACTTGATGCGCAGCCGTTCCCGCTCCTGCTCCGCCCACCAATAGCCCTCATGCTCGTAATAATCGCCGCGATACATAGCGGCCCACGCCTCCGCCTCGCCCGCATGCACCGCGGCGCCGCTCTGCAGCTTGGCTGTTTGGCGCTCCCAGACGTCGACGTCGACTGCGACGCCGTTCAGCTCGAGGCGGTAGCCGCCGTCCATGAAGCTGAGCTTGATCGGCAGGTCCAGCGTTTTCACGGTTTGGCGAATTTGATACACCGTCGTATGCAAGTGCGTATGCGCCTTCGCGAGATCCATGTCGGGCCACATCAAATCGAGCAGCGCGTCCTTGGACACCGTCCGGTCGCGCAAATGCAGCAGGTAGGCGAACACTTCCTTCGCCTTCGTCGTGCGCCACGGAATTTCCGCGACGCGCCCGTCCTCCGAAGCGACGCCTAGGCGCGAGAAACAATACAGCGCCGAGACGTTCGCGGCCGGCGCCGGTGGCGGGACGGGGACGGCCCGCTTCATGCGGGACCGCAGCCGCGCCAGCGTCGTTTCGAGCCGCCTCGTCTGCACCGGCTTCAACAAATAGTCTGCCGCGTTCAGTTCGAACGCGTCGACGGCGTATTGGTCGTACGCCGTCACGAAGACGACCTGGAGCTCCGGCACCGCCTCCATCAGCCGCTCCGCGGCCGCCAGCCCGTTCATGCCGGGCATTTCGATATCGATGAACGCGGCGTCGGGCGAAAGCCGCCCCGCTTCCCGAATCGCCGCCAACGGATCCGGGAAAGCGCCGATCACCTCGACGTTCTGCCGACGGAGCATGCGCTCCATGCCGGCGAGCGACAACGGTTCGTCGTCCACCACGATCGCTCTCATGCTTCGCCCCCCTCTGCAGTCGGAATGTCGAATCGGACGACGGATCCCCGGCCGTGCGCGGACTCGATCACGAGTCCTTGCCCGTACAAATGCATTAACCTTCGATGAATGTTCGTGAGTCCGATTCCGCCCGTATGGCGCCCGGATACGATCGCCTCCGCCGTGCCCAGCGCGAAGCCGATCCCGTCGTCCTCGACGGAAACGCGAATCGCTCCGTCGATCGGCTCCACCGCGATCGCGACGCGGCCCCCTTCGGGGCGCTTCAGAATGCCGTGCCGCAGCGCGTTCTCGACGATCGGCTGGATCGACAGCGGCGGCAGCTGGAACGAGGCGAATTCGGGCACGCGCGTTTCGATGCGCATGCGGTCGCCGAACCGGGCACGCTCCACGGACAAGTACGATTCAACGAGCGTCCATTCCATCGCGAACGGCACGACGTCGTTCAGGTTGCGCAGGTCGAAGCTGTTTTTCAGGTACACCCCGAAATCGGTCAGCACCTCGCGCATTCGGTCGGGATCCGTCTCGCTTAGGCTCGCGATCGTATTCAGCGCGTTGAACAAGAAGTGCGGCTTGATTTGCGCTTGGATGAGCGCCATTTCCATATGCAGCTTCTCGCGCACCGATTGCTTCAGCTGCAGCAGCGTCCGCACGCGCGCCTTCAGCTCCGTCGAATCGACCGGCTTCAGGACGTAATCGTTCGCTCCCGCTTCGAAGCCCGCCATCAGGTCGGCCGGCTGGCTGCGGGCGGTCAGGAACAGCACCGGCAGCTCGTGGAACGAAAAGCGCCTCCGAATGAACCGGCACAGCTCGTAGCCGGTTTTCCCCGGCAGCGAGACGTCCAAGATGACCGCATCCCACCGCCGCGAGCCCGTGAGCGCTCGCATCGCCTCGAGGCCGTCGGAAACCGCCTCGACGCTGTACCGCTCGCTGCGGAGCAGCTCGTACACGACCTTGAGGCTGACCGGATCGTCTTCGACGAGCAGGATGCGAGGCGCGTCCGCGACCTCCTGCCGGTACGTCTTCTCGGCGACGGCCGGATCTTCCGACTCCTGACGCCGCGCCCAGCTCGGCTCCGCCGCTTGGGCGGCCCCGGCGTCCCCCGCCGCGGCTTCGTCCGTCGCCTGCGCGGGCGCGGTCGGCAGCGTGAACCGGAATTGCGTCCGTTCCCCCGGGACGGATTCGACCTCGATCTCCCCGCCCTGCAGGCGAACCAGCTTCTTCGTAATCGCGAGGCCGAGCCCGGCCCCCTTCGGCGCGGCCTCGCCTTCCGCGTAGCCTTGCCGGAATTCCTCGAAGATCACCTCTAGCTTTTCCGGCGGAATCCCTCTCCCGTCGTCGGTGACCGACACGCGGACCGAAGTCCCCAAATCTTCGGCTTCCACGACGACCGTCGAGGCGTTCGCGTGTTTCATCGCGTTGTGGATGAGATTGAACAAAATTTGCATGACGCGCTGATCGTCCGCCCATACCCGCGGCAGCCGCTCCCCGACCCGGTTCTCGAGCTTTACCGCCGTATGCTCCGTCACGTAAGGCAGCAGCTCCCATACGCCGTCCACGGCCGTGCGCAGATCGACCGCCTTCAAGTCGGCCTGCAGCGTGCCCTCGTTCAAGCGGGACAAATCCAAGATATCCTCGAGCAAATGGGACAGATGGCGTCCGGTTGAAACGATGAGCCGAAGCCGTTCGGCCTGGCGCTCTTCGGCGACCCCTTCGTCGAGCGTCACCTGCGCCATATTGATCATGCCGTGCAGCGGCGTGCGAAGCTCGTGGGACGTGTTCGCCAAAAATTCCGTCTTCATGCGATCCGCCCGTTCGAGCCGCCGCGACGCCTCCTCGACCTGCTTCAAGTTGTCGAAAAACCGCTGCGCCAGAAGCACGCCCATCGAGACGACGAAGACGAGCATTTCGAACGGGAAGAATACGTTCGAGGGCTGCAGGCCGACGAAGGTCAATCCGACGAACAAGTGCTCGTAGAACAAACACAACGCCCCGATGAGCGCATACACGGACTCCTGCTTGAGCGAGATGATGCCGGCCAGCAGCCAGCCTAAAATATATAAAGAAAACAGTCCCAAAAACATGATGATGACGAGCTCGAGCCTCGTAAATTCATAGACTTCCGAGAACAAACAGAGGATCGACAGGGCGGATAGCACGGTCAAAATCGTCCGCACGACCCAAGGCGCATAATATTTCGGGAACAAATGCCTGACGAACAGCAGCATCGAGATGTAAATCAAAACGGCGGACAAAAACTGCAATTTGCTTTGCCATTCGTACGGAAGCGACGGCCACCAAACGAAAAGCAGCTTCTCTCCGTGCGTCAGCGCGAACGTGACGTACGATACGAAGAAGCCCCCGAACCAGAGCAGCTCCGGATTTTGCCGGCGCATCGCGTACATCGCGGCGAACAGCACCCCGAACACCAAGAAAGCGGTGTCGATGGCGTACTCCACCATTTTCTCGGCTTGCGCTTCCTGGACGATGCTCTGCAGCGTGCCGAGATGGAACGTGTCGAAAATGCCGCCTTGGAAGCCGTAGTGGAAGTTCGCGACATGCACCGTAATCCACAGCTCGGCGCCGCGCACGGGCACCTCCGCGACATACGGCGTATTTTGCGGCGCCGTCGTCTCGCGCGACACGCCCGGCGAGCCGCTCCCGCCGACCGGTTCGCCCGATACGAACAGCCGATGCGCGGAGCGCACGTTGGACGACCGAATCGCGAGCGCGGCCCGCCCGGCGTCCTCTTCGGACAGCAGCACGCGCAGCTGATACGTGCCGAACCCGAACGTCGACGCCCCGCCTGGGGAGATCGCCCGATCCCACCCCCCGGGCACCTGCATCGCGATCGGTTCTGACTGGTCATATGGACCTAAAGGATTGACGTACGAATGAGGATAAAAGTTCCATTCGCCGTCCAGGCGAACGATCCCGTCCTCCCCCAAGTCCCAATCCCTTAAATCAAGCACGCCGTCGTCCGCCTTCAGGGAAGGCGCATCGGCGATATACAAGCTCCAAGCCCGAGCAATCATCAATAGGGTAAACGCCGCGATGATCCATGCATTTTTACGACTCATTCGTCAGGACCCGCTTCTTCATTAAGTAGACGCTATGCTGTCTTTCATTCTAGCAGGATTGCGGCTCCGCAACTAGCGTTCCCTTGCCGAACGAGCGCAAAAAAGCCTTCCGCGGCGCGGAAGGCCCTATGCCGAAAGTCACGTGCCCGGCGGCTTCTCCAACGAATCCAGCCCGTAAAATTCATACCCCTGCGCCCTGGCGTAATCGATGATCCGGCCGAGCGCGTCGGCGTTGTCCTTCGAGACCGAATGCAGCAGCAAAATCGCGCCCGGATGCAGCTGCGCCGTCACTTGTTGGAACGCGTAGTCCGCGCCCCGCTGCCGTTTCGTATCCCAATCGACGTAAGCGAGCGACCAAAACACGTTCACATACCCGAGCTTGCGGGACAGCGCCAGCGTGCGGTCGCTGAAGATGCCGCGCGGCGGCCGCATGAAGCGCATCTCCTTCTGCTTCGTGACGGCGGCTACCCCCGCCTCCACTTTCGCGAGCTCCTGCGCGAGCGCGTCGTCCGGCACCGTCGTCAAATCCGGATGGCTCCAGGAATGGTTGCCGATGATGTGCCCTTCGTCGGCCATGCGGCGCAGCAGCTCCGGCTGCTCTCTTACGTACTGCCCCGTCACGAAGAACGCGGCGGGCACCCGTTTTTCCTTCAGTACGTCCAAAATTTTCGGCGTAAAGCCGTTCTCGTACCCGTTGTCGAACGTCAAATACAGCGCTTTGCGGGTGACATCCCCGTGAAACAGCGCTCCGTGTTTTTCGACGACCGCGCGGAAGGGCTCTTGAGCGATCGAGGCGGGAGCCCCGTTCTTGCTCTTCTTGAATCCGAAATGAAACGGCGTGTCGGCGGCCTGCGCCGCGCTAGAGCCGAACAGCGCCGCAGCGGCGAGCAGCAGGGCGGCGGCGACTAACGTTCTGCGATGCATGAGCTTGTCTCCTTTCGCGTTCGCGGCATAAGTTCCTCTTTGGTAATATGCCACGATCTCGCGAAGCCATGCGCCGCAGCCGGCACGAACGCGCCCGGAACTTACCCGGTATGCCCGACCTTAGGCTCCTCCGCCGGCCGCTTGCGGTGCACGATGACGATGCCGGCCGCGACGAGCAGCAGGCCCAGCAGGACGAACAGGTGGAACGGCTCGTTCAGCAGCATCGAGCTCAGCGCCACGCCGAAGACGGGAATGAGGAACAAATACATCGATACGTTGCCGACGCGGTTGTATTTCATGATCGTATTCCACAGCACGAACCCCGCGGCCGACAGCACCGCAAGGTAGGCGAGCAGCCCCGCCGTGGCGGGGACGAAGTGGAACGTTCGGACGCCGCCGAACGCCGTCCCCGCGATCATCAAGCCGACGGCGCCGAACAGCATCTGATAGCCGGTCAAGTACGCGACGGGAATGGAGGCGGACTCCTCCTTCGCGAACACGTTGCCGATGCCCGCCGCAGCCATGGCGGCCAGCAAGCACGCCTCGCCGACGCCGAACCGAAACAGCGACGCGCCTTCCGTAATGTTGACCGCCGCCACGCCGGCGAAGCCGATGAACAGCCCGGCGATTTTCCGCGCCGACAGCTTGTCGTCCTTGTACAGCATATGGGCGAACAACATTTGGAAAAAGGACGTCGTTCCGGAGATGACCGCGCCTTGCGAGCCCGTGGATAAGCTCAATCCGAAATAAAACAAGCAGTATTGCAGGAACGTTTGGAACGCACCCACCTTCAGCATCGGCAGCAGCGCCGCCCGCCGGAGCCGCACCGGTTCGTTCAGAACGCGCAGAAAGCCGAGAATCAGCAGCGAAGCGAGGAAAAAGCGCATGCCCGCGAACCAGAGCAGCTCCGACGTCTCCTCCGGACGGATGTCTAACGCCGCGTAGCTCGCCTTGATCGCGGGGAAGGCGCTGCCCCACAGCAGCGCGCACGCAGATGCGGAAGCCGCGATCCCGTAAGGATGCGTGAAAAACCGTTGAGCCGTCATACGAGCCCGAGCCCCCTCGAGGAGTAATGAATCCAAGAGTACAGGACTCGCGCCGACGGGTCAACGAGAAGCCCGAAACGAAGAAAACCGCCCTCATCGAGATGAGAGCGGTGCGGGTGTCTGTTTACAGTTTCACTACGTTTTCAGCCTGCGGGCCGCGGCTGCCTTGAACGATTTCGAACTGCACGCGCTGTCCTTCGTCCAAAGACTTGAACCCTTCGCCCGTAATCGCGCTGAAGTGCACGAATACGTCGTCCCCGCCTTCCACTTCGATGAAGCCGTACCCTTTTTCCGCGTTAAACCATTTCACTGTACCTGTTTGCATGTTTTTTGCCTCCACATTTCAGTCTACCGATCTTACTATGTCCATTCCCGGCGTTTTTAATCCTTCCCGAGCCGTTTTTGACGACGTCAATGTTTTCAAAACGGGTGCCTCCACCAGCGGGATAACGGCTCGCCGGGAACGGGAATACTACTTGAGGCCCGCGAGGCGAGGAGGTGCCCTGATGAATATTATGGACGGGATGGACGCCGCTCGATTCACATCCGGCAATCCGGATGCGTCCGGGGAGCGGAGATCGGCCGGCGAACGGAAGAAAACTGCGGATCGCGTCAAAAGCAAAATGCCGCAGGTGCTTCGCAACTTGAACAATCGATGAAACATGCCCCCGGCGACCCCGGGGGGATTTGCGTTCGCTGACCTTCGTCCGTATTCGATATAATGTAAATGATCAACTTTTTCGGGAGGGACGCACATGATTCCATTCAGGTACTATAATCCGACGCATCTGCTGTTCGGGAAAGACAAGCTGCAGGAGCTGCGCACGCTCGTGCCGATGTACGGCCGGAAGGTGCTGCTCGTGTACGGCGGGGGCAGCATTAAGGCGAACGGGCTGTACGATCTTGTGACGGAGCATTTATATGCCGTGGGGGCGGACTTCTACGAGCTCGGCGGGGTCGAGCCGAATCCGCGCTTGTCGACCGTACATAAAGGCGTCGACCTCTGCAAGCGCGAAGGCATCGAGTTTCTGCTCGCGGTCGGCGGCGGCAGCGTCATCGACTGCACGAAGGCGATCGCGGTCGGGGCGAAGATGGAAGGCGATGTTTGGGACGTCATTACCCGGAAAACGCCGGCGACCGACGCGCTGCCGTTCGGGACCGTCTTGACGCTGGCGGCCACGGGGTCCGAAATGAACGCCGGCTCGGTCATCACCAATTGGGAGACGAAGGAGAAAATCGGCTGGGGCAGCCCGCATACGTTCCCGAAGTTTTCGATTCTCGACCCGACGTTCACGTTCACGGTGCCGCGCGACCAAACCGTCTACGGCATGGTCGACATTATGTCCCACGTGCTCGAACAGTACGTGCACCATACCGAAAATACGCCCGTTCAGGACGGGTTCGCCGAAACGCTGCTGCGCACGGTCATCGCGACGGCGCCGAAGCTGCTTGCGGATTTGCATTCCTACGAGCACCGCGAAACGATTCTGTACTGCGGCACGATGGCGCTGAACGGCACGCTCGCGATGGGCGTGCAGGGCGATTGGGCGACCCACAATATCGAGCATGCGGTCAGCGCCGTCTACGACATCCCGCACGGCGGCGGGCTTGCGATCTTGTTCCCGAATTGGATGGAGCATGTGATCGACGAAAACCCGGCGCGCTTTAAGCAAATGGCCGTCAACGTCTTCGGCATCGATCCCGCCTCGGGCGACGACCGCGAAGTCGGCCTCTCCGGCATACGCGCGCTCCGGGCGTTTTGGACGTCCATCGGCGCGCCGAGCCGGCTCGCCGACTACGGCATCGGCGAGGAGCATTTGGACGCAATGGCGGACAAAGCGATGGCGTTCGGCCCGTTCGGTCATTTCAAGAAGCTGCAGCGGGAAGACGTCCTCGCGATTTACCGCAAATCGCTGTAACAACGAACGGCCGCATCCGGCACCGTATCAGGCGCCGCTCGCGGCCGTTTTTTTGTTGTTTTCCCCGCTTCCCCGTTTCGGAACATACATTTTTTGGCAAAACTATGTAGTACTGAGGATGCGCCGCCTCTTCCCGCGTAAAAACCACTGTTTCGTTTTATGGTAAAAGGCGAGCGTCAGCGTTTGGGCCGCCAAGTAGATGACGAACGAATAGCCTAAATTCCACTCTTTGTAAGTAAAAATTCGGACTTGGACGCACAGCAGCTCGAAAGCCGCCGCGATCAGCGACGAGGCAAGGATATACGCCGGAATCTCCAAGCCTTGGACGCGCAGCCGATGATAGCTGTGCACGAAAATAAAGCCCGCGACCGGATAAATAAACCAGGTTAGCAGATCGGCGACGTCGAACACCGGAATTTCGTTCGTATCGTACCAATCCAGCGGCTTGATCCCGAGCGTATGGTCGGCCGCCTTGGCGAGGCTTAAGCTGAACAGCATGATCAGCAGCGTCAACGACGTCGGGAACGTGCGGCGCAGCCGATAAACGATAAAATACCCGACGACGATGCAGCCGAGGATGAACCAGTCGTTCACGTTGAAATTATGGAATGGGAGTATCATAGGCGATGCCCTCCTTCCAAAGCAATCTTTGGAATGCGAATGTCGCGGCGAGGCTGATCAGGAATATGCTTCCCGTCTCCAGGATCGACACGCCTAAGGACCACCCTTTCACCGGCGCCCACGCTTTCGCGGACACCAAAGCGAAGTCGACCGCGATGCACAGCGCGACGGCGATGCCCGCATACAGCCACTTCGCGGCCATGCGGTTCGCTCCGCGCATCGCATCGATTCCCCACACGATGATGACCGGAGTGATGATGTAAAAGTTGACCAGCCGCAAAAACATCTTATTCAGCTGGGAGGACACGTCGGCCCACTCCAAATTCAAAAGCACCATCATAAACACCGTGTCCTTCAAGAATACCGCCGTCATCCAGCAGAACGCGATCGCCAACGGGTGAAGATGCTTGCGCTTCACCCAGAAGGACACGAATAGCAGGATGGCGGAGGCAAACAAGCCGACGACGTACACGCCATCACCGCCTTTTCCGAAAATTCGGCGCCCAATAACGCTCTATATATGCCAATATGCCCAACGTGCCCCCGGATAATCAAAACAAACCTTCGACATAACAAAACAAGCCCCCCTAGCGGCGATACCGCCCCGGGGAGCTTGCGCGGCCGGCCCGCCGCGTCAGGAGAGAAGCATTTTATACATTTTGATCGCTTGGAAATGCATGCCTTCGTGATACAGCGTGAAATTGAGGAACGCCTCCGTCGTCGCCAGCGTCATGCCCGCCGACGTCGTATACGGCTCCGGCGCGCCTTCCTGGAGCTTTCCCTGCCAGGTCTGCTCGACTCTGGCCTGCTGCTCGCGCAGCATTTCCCGAATTTCGGCCAGCGCCGGCGGCCGCTTGGTCCAAGATGCCGGCGAGGTGCCCATGCCGAACGAAGCCGTGTACGCGGGAGGCAGCTTAGCCTCCTTGCCCTGCAGCACGAACGCGAACCGTTCATGCACCACATAAATATGACCGGCGTGCCAAAGTATCGAATTTCGGAAGCCTTCGGGCACGACGTTCGCCGTCGCTTCCGACACTCCTTCCAATGCCTTCAATGTCTGGCCGCGGACGAACGTTAATTGATCGAATAGATACGTGGACAAGACCTGCCCCTCCCCTGGGAATGAAGATTTTGGAAACAGTATACCATGGCGTACGTTCCGCTGCGGAACTTTGTGAAACTGCGTTATAATAGGAATACAAGGCGACAACGACAGGCGGTGTGATCCGGAACGATGAGCGACGCGACAGAGACCGAACGACAATCGAAAACATGTTATTACTGCGGGCAGGACAAACCTCTTTCCGAGTTTCTGCGCCGCACGGGCAAACGGGCGGGCAAACGGTCCCGACGGGGTCCGTGCCGAACGTGCCGCAGCGAACGCAAGACGATCGCAGCCCCGCTGCACGCGGAGCCCGCCCCGCCCGCCGCTCCTCCCGCTCCGGCGCCGCTCTCGAGGCCGGTTCCCGCGCGCGCGGCCGCGCCGCGCCCTTGGAAGCGGCCCCCGCTTCCCCCTTTGCCGCCGAAGCCGGAGGGTCCCGACCCCTCGGTGCTCCGCGTCAACCGCCATGGCATCGTCGGCATGCGCGGCAAGACGGACAAAGGACGCCGGTGGTATCAGGAAACCGACCTGGAGACGGCCGTGACGCTCGTCAAGGAACGGGCCGCCGTCGTCGTCAACCGTCATACGATCCGCCGCATTTACAGCAATAAGGCGTTCCGGCGGTACATCCTGGAGCGGGATCGCTACACCTGTTACTTCTGCGGGCAGCCGGGCGATACGATCGACCATCTGCTGCCGCGGGCGAAAGGCGGGCATACGACCCCGGCCAACTGCGTGTGCGCCTGCTCCTTGTGCAATCAGAGCAAAGCGGACCAAACGCTGCAGGACTTCATCGAGCGCGACCGCCGGCCTCGGCGCGTCCCCGACGACTCGGACGAATCATAACGACAGCCCGAAGATACGCGCGGCGCGCGCAGCTTCGGGCTGCTTGGTTAAAAGCGAAACCTTTCGTGCCCCGCGTCTTTCAACGGCGGGGCGCCCTCCAGCGATAACAGCCGCTGCTTGAGGCGCAGGCCGCCGCGGAAGCCGGTCAGCGCGCCGTTCGACCCGACGACGCGGTGACACGGCAGCAGCAGCGGCAGCGGGTTGCGGCCGACCGCGGCGCCGATCGCGCGGACGGCCTTCGGCCGGCCGACGTCTCGCGCCAGCTCGCCGTACGTTCGCACTTCGCCGTACGGGATCCGGCCGAGCGCCGCCCACGTCGCGAGCTGAAAGTCCGTTCCGGCGGGATCCAGCGGAATATCCTCGAAGCCGACCGGCTCGCCGGCGAAATATCGGCGCAGCCGGTCCAAGACGCCGAATTCCTCGAACGGCGACGCGTCCTCTGCGAGCGCCGCGCCGGGACGGCGCGCCCTACGCCGCTGGACCTCCGCTTCCAGTTCCTCGGGTCCGAACAAGACGGCGCTCACGCCCCGCCCGGTCGCGAGCAGCGTCCACCGCCGCTCCAGCGATTCCGGCAGCGTGTAATAATAGTGCGTCGCCTCCGCGTTCATGCGATCCTCTCCTTCGAAGAAATTTCCGAGACGGCTTAATGCATCGGCTTCGCCGCAGGATGGGTCACAATGACGCGGCGAATGAACAACGCCATGACGAGGCCGAGCAGCGTGACGATCATCGCGAACGTGAATACGTTCTGCGAGCCGAACGTCATCGCGGACACCGCCGCGTCCGGAGCGGCTGCGGCTTCCGCGTTCTTCATATAATCGTGGATTCCGTTCGTCAGGATGCTCACCGCGATGGCTGTGCCGATTGCGCCGGCGACTTGCTGCAGCGTGTTCATGACCGCCGTGCCGTCCGGGTACAATTCCGGCGGCAGCTGGTTCAGGCCGTTCGTCTGCGCCGGCATCCACACCATGGCGATGCCGACCATCAGCAGGCAGTGCAGCACGACGATCAACACCGTCGCCGTTCCGGCATTGATGCCGGAGAACAACCACAACGCCGCGGCGACGATGACGAGGCCGGGGATCACGAGCCACTTCGGCCCGTATTTATCGAACAATCCGCCCATAAGCGGCGACATGAAGCCGTTCAAAATGCTGCCCGGCAGCAAAATGAGACCCGCCGCGAACGCCGTAAGCGCCATGCCGTTCTGCATGTAAAGCGGCAAGATGAGCATTGTAGACAAAATGATCATCATGCAGAACAGCACCATGAACAACCCCACGACGAACATCGGGTACGTAAAGACGCGGAGATTCATCATCGGGTGTTTCCCGTACAGCTGACGAAGCGTGAATAGCAGCAGGCCGACAAGGCCGAGCGCGAGCGAAACGAGGACCGGCAGGCTCGACCAGCCTTCTGCGCCTTCGCCCGCTTTGCTGAAGCCGAATACGATGCCGCCGAATCCGATCGTCGATAAGAGCACGGACAGCGCGTCGATCTTCGGTTTCGTGATCTGCGAGACGTTATCCAAGTAAACGAGGCCGAACAGCAAGCCGATCACGAGGAACGGCAGCGAGATCCAGAAAATCCAATGCCACGACAAATATTCGATCAATAGTCCGGCGATCGTCGGACCGATGGCCGGCGCGAACATGAGCACGAGCCCGATGACGCCCATCGCCGCCCCGCGCTTCTCCGCCGGGATAATGATCAGGATCGTGTTGAACATGAGGGGCAGGAGCAGCCCCGTGCCCGCCGCCTGAAGCACCCGGGCCACCATGAGCGTTTCGAAATTCGGCGCGAGCGCGGCGACGAGCGTGCCGACGATCGAGCAGACGAGCGACGCGACGAACAGCTGGCGCGTCGTAAACCATTGAAGAAGCAATCCCGACACCGGGGTTAAAATGCCGAGCGTCAACAAAAAGCCGGTGGTGAGCCATTGCGCCGTCGCGGCCGTAATGTTCATCACGTCCATCAAATTGCTGATCGCGATATTGAGCGCCGTTTCGCTGAACATGCCGACGAAGCCGCTGATTAACAGCGAAATCAAAATCGGCATGACGCGGTATTGCTTTTGTTCGTACGTACCTGCAGCTTGCTGCATGAGTATTCCACGTCCCTATCCTTAATAGATTCTTTCTGTCTATCTGTAACAATAAATTTTACAGTTACGAAAGTCAATACTTGGATACAAAATCCTTTTTAAAGATATCATGTCGGGAAGACCAAAGCTGTCATATTTCTTTGCGCATCCGAAAAGGCGATCCAGTTCCCTGGATCGCCCTCCGTTCCATCGCACTTATCGCGGCGTGCCGCCGGCCGCTTGCCCTTCAGCCATCCTGCCCCGAGCCGTTTCCCGGCGTCCGGCGACGGGGACATGCCGCCCCGCCCGGGCCAAGCCATACACCGGCATATTGACGTACATGCACTCATATCGCCCAGGCTCCACCACGTAGGACTCGTGATAAAATCCTACCGCTCCGGTGTCTGCCACATTTCTATTAAAATCCTTCCACGCTTTCAAATGCAGCCCCGCATGTCGGGAATAATGCTCCAAATGCTCGAACGATTTCCAATATTGCAAAAGCGTTACGCCCCGCCAGCTGACGAAAAACTTCATGTCCAAAAATCCGAGCTCTTTGTTGCGATACAGCTCGGTAATCATTTTTTGCATCGATACGATGATCGGAATCCATAAATGCAGTTTCCATAACTGATGAATCCGAACGCCGATGACGAATACAGCGAACGATTCGTCCATTTGGGCCGTGTACCGGCCCGGAATCCATTTTGCCATGAAAGCTCTCTCCTAACGGATTAAAGTTTGAAGGTGCATTTCGTACACTTTCATGATGTCGCGCTCTTGATAAATGTGCGCCGTCAAGTAAGCGCCGTAAAATATGCTGAAAACGACTTTCACCAAATCCTCGACCGGCCGATCGTCCGAAATCGCGCCGTCCTCTTTGGCCTCCGTCAAGTAATGATAAAACAGCTCGCCTAATTCGGGAGCCCGAGGGCTAACCTCATGCTCCCGCCCCGGATAGAGCAAATGGATTTCCGCCTCGGTCAGCACCGGCATCGCGGGATGCATCCGCTCTTCGGACAAGAACGAGATTAGACTGAGCATCAACCCGGGACGATCCTTCGCCCCGTTCGCGACGTCCCGGAACAAAAATCGGATGCCTTCCAATCCGCGAAGCGGCCGATCCCGAAGGTCCAACAATCGGTTGGTCAACCATAATCGCATGAAATAGACCAGTATGTCCTCTTTCCGAGGGAAAAATTTGAAGAACGTCACCTTGGACACCTCGGCCCGTTCACAAATATCCTCCAGCCGGACTTCCCGAAACGTTTTCCCTTCGATTAATTCTACGCAAGCTTTGAAGATCGACAGCTTCGTTCTCGTTTTTTTGATTTCCCGCAATGCGATTCTCGAGGTCATATTGCGTTATGAATTTCCTTTCTCCATATATTCTTTGATCTTTCGTTCCTTCCAGGAAGAAGCCCGCCCGTGGGCGAAGACGCTCAACCCGTGAGCAGCGAGCCCGATGCCCCAGCCGAACAACGGATAGACGAACCACCACGTGCCATTAACGACGTTCAGAAGAATCAACCCGATATTGATGATGACATATACCGCCAGATGCTGATAAAATTCCGCCAGCTTTTTCACTTGCGCGTGCGCTTCTTCATACGTTACCCGATTGTTCATGGTTCAACGCTCCATTCTTTCGATGATTAAATTTAGCCGATCCGATCAACCCTAGCGCAAACACCAAGCATCCCCAAGCGAACCAATCGCCCCAAGCGGCATATAGCGTCCCGCCCGTTCCCTGCGGGCTCAACTGAACGACCAGCGCCTTATCCTCGCTCGTGCTGTGCCGCATGCCCCCTAGCTCGTTCCCGAGCGCGTCGACCGCCAAAGAGTACGTGCCGCTCGTCTGCCGCAAGAGGGAGTACCCGTTCTCGATCGCCCGAAACATGGCCATATGCGTATGCAAAGGTTCCAGCTCCGCCCATTCGTTCGAAGGGACGAACATGAAGTCGACATTCAGCCTGCCGGCTTCGCGCATCAGCTCCGGGTGATCCGCATCGAAGCAGATCGCGATGCCCATCCTCCCGTAAGGGGTATCCAGCGTATGGACGCCGTCCCCCGCCTTGTACGCCTCCGCCTCCCAACCCGGCACTTGGATCGTCTTCACGTACACGTCCGCCAACCGGCCGCTGGGATCGAACGTCAACTGCTTGATTTCATCCTGCTTTTCGCTAGATGCCATAATTTCATTGACCCCGGCGAGCAAGTAAATACTCTCTTCCTTCGCGACGGCCGCAGCTTTCGCCATGAATCGTTCCATATCCGCCTCCAATACCGGGGCGTTCGCCTCGGCCCACACGACGAACCGCGCTCCCGCCCGGGCCTCCAGACGCGTTCGGTCGAGCAATTCGTCTTGGTTTGCGATGGTACGCTCCCGGAACTGCGCCAGCTCCTCGGCGCTCAGTCGCCCTCTGACCGCTTCGCTGGCTTGGCGCTTGAAACCATCCTCGGCCTGCAGCGTCAAGGCGGCTACCCGGACGGCCGGGGCGGACGGCCGGAGCGCGAGAAGCTGCGCGGAGCCGGCCAGAAGAATCGCCGCAAGCACGGCCGCATAAAGCGTCGCCCCAGTCCGAATCGCAACCCACCGTCGGCGCCGCGCCCAACACCAGCTGCCGGCGGAGGCTCCCCACATGATCATGAAGGTCATTCCCCATAATCCTGTGAAGCGGGCTAGCTGCATGAATGGGAGATTGCCGTATTGCGTGTAAGCCCAAGAGCCCCAAGAACCGAACGGGCTGAGCGAGGCCGCCGCATACTCCAGGGCGACGTAAGCCGTCGGGAACGCCAGCGTCGCCATAAATCCCGGCAGCCGGCGAACCGCCCACCGGTCAAGCAGCATCGGCATAAGAAAAAATGCGCCGAAGCCGATGCAAAACGCCGTAAACCCGATCCCGTCCAGTGGAATGACTCCGCGGAAGGACGCGTACGTCGCCGCCGCGACGACGGCCGCCGCCGCCATGGGTGCGGTCGCCCCTTGGCTTCTTCTCATAAAATGAAGCATCAGCATCGGGGCCAGCCAGGCGGCCAAAGGGAAGATCCATTTTCCGTGCGCGAACAGCCATAGCAATCCGGCGGCGCCTAAAATCAGCGCATCGACTATCAACCGCTTTACGGTTACGCGCCTTTTTTCGGCGTTTCCCCGTAATACCTCCTCTTTTTGTGATCCTGACAACGTCGTCATCTCCTTCGTTTCGTTCGTCCCGATCGTCGGGGATTACGCAATCATCGTACGCATTCCCTCGTCACGAGAGCTAGTGACGCCGTGTCATCGTATCGAGTGACATAAAAAAAACCCGCTGACGCGGGCATCAACCGGCTTGCTCTTGATGCGGGACGAGTCCGAGCCGTACCGCCTTCTCCACTGCTTGGTCGCGGTCCTCCGCGTTAAGCTTGGCATAAATGCCGGACAAGTAATTACGCACCGTTCCTTCCGACAGAAACAGACTTGAGGCGATCTCCCTGTATTTTTTCCCTTTGGCCAGCAGCTCGAGAATTTGCAGTTCCTTCTCCTTCAGACCGTATTCCTTCATCACGGCTTGCGAAACATACTTTCTCTCCAACCGCTCCAACTGAGCGCCCCGCAGCACTTGGCTGGCGAGCATCGCCGTCGTTTGGCGGGACAGCAGCGTCCCGCCGTCCATCAGATGGCGGACGGAAGCCGCTAAGTTCCTCGGGTTCATGGACTTCAATAAATACGCATCCGCCCCGGCTTCGACAGCCTCCGCGACGATTCCAACTTCGTGGCGGTGGGTGAACAGAATGATTTGGATTCCCGGATTCGCCGTTTTGATCGACCGCATCACCTCGATGCCGTCCATGCCGGGCAGGTTGACCTCCATCAGCACGACGTCGGGACGTTCCCGCCGGCAATAATCGACCGCTTCCGGACCGCCGTCCAACGCCCCGGCAATGACGATGTCGTCCTCTTCTCCGAGGATGAGCGCGACGCTCTCTCGGACGAACGGGTCGGGATCGACCAGCAGCACCGCGATGCGGTTCGCCCTCTCCTGCGGGACCGGCAGCGTGATGTCCCATACGCTCCCCTTGCCTCGGAACGATTTTATATCAAATGTGCCGTTCAGTTCGGTACATTTCTTGTGAAGCGGCTCCGCCGCCTCCATGCGGCCTTCCCCCGGTTTGCCCCCATTGTCGGTTAACGTCAATCGAACGACGCCAGATCGATACTCCAGCGCCGCCTCCACATCCGACGCTTGTCGATCCATGGCCGCCCCGATCATGAAATCCTGGAGCGCCCGCAGCAGCGTGACATTATGCGACCGCGGCAACGCGTACGGCTCTCCTTCCGCGCGAACCGCCACTTCCATGCCCGTCGTTTCCTGAAATCCCACAGCCCGTTCCCGAAGCTCGGCTTCTAAGCCGTCCTGCGACACGAAGCCCTCTTCGACGCCGGCGAGACGTTCGACAACGTCGTCGATGTCCTTCCATATTCGGACCGCCGCGTTTTCTAACGACTCTTGTCCGGGTTCGCCCTGCTTCTCCCTCGCCGCGCGCGCCAGTTGTTTCAGTTCTTGCCGAAGGCTTGCGCCGATCCTGCCGCGTTCCTCCCGCTTGGCTAACGTTTCCACCTGCCTGGCATAGGTTTCGAGTACTTTGTTCTGCCGTTCGATAATGCGCAGCTGCGTTTCGTTCTCCCGAAGGAGCCGGGCAAGGCGGTCTTTCGTTTCCACGATAATCGCGTAGCTGGTGCCGATTTTGGAAGAAGCCCACAGCACCAACGTCGTTTCGGCCAAAATGCCTATTGGGATATTGATCGTACTGGGCTCCAGGTAATGAAAACCCGTTCGATGAAAAGCGGCGCCCGCGACGGCGGTAAACAACAAAGAAATCGCGCCGACATATAAGGTCAATCGCCCGTTCAAATAAATTAGCGTCAAAGCCAAATTAAAATAAAACACTTGATAAACGGCCGGAAGCTCGCGAAATAAGACGGCCTGATTCATCGCGTGCAGCAACAGCAGCGTCATCATAATATACTTGAACGCACCCTCCAACCGTTCGATCCGGTTGAGAACGAGCCCCAACGAAAAAATCGATGCGGATGCGCCGAAAAAAATGAGATGCTCCCGACTGAGCGGTTCATGATTGATGAGAACGTTCGCTTCCGCCAGCGCGTAGGTTAGCCCCACGACAAAAAGCAGCAAGTGGTTTCGATGCTTCTCCCGCTCCAAATGGCGAAAACAATGGTTTTTAATCCAGTTCAACAAAGCGATCACTCCGCTCACCTCAGTTTACAAAGGTAAACTTATAAACAATTATTAATTATACGTCCGGTCATTCCGTTTTGTCATTCTCTTTTTCGCTTATCATCCGTCCGGCTGCATACACTCCGCCGTTCCGGCAAAAGCTACCGCGTAAACGAATCCATTTTTGCTGCGGAGGAAGACCCATGACTGCGACTCAGCCGAATCGGCTATCTTCGTCGGAAATCGCCAATCTGTGGAACATCTACATGATCGAAAGCCTGCTGATCCCGTTCAAAAAGCCGCTGATCCGCGCCTCGCAGCAGCCGATGATCCGCTCCGTCGTCGAGGTCGCGCTGGGCATGAGCATGGAATACGTGGAACGGATCGCCGAGCTGTTTCGCGCCGAAGGACTTCCGGTGCCGCGCGGGTTTTCGGACGACGATATGAACCTTGAAGCGCCCGCCCTGTACACGGACAACTACACGCTCCGCTATATTCATGAGATGGCGAAGCTCGGGCTGCACACGGTTCCGCAGGCGGCGGCGACGTCCAACCGGGAGGACGTTCTTGATTTCCTTCGCAAGGCGTACGAAGATTACGATCGGCTGTACCGGCAATCGCTCGAGCTGTTGATCGCGAGAGGCATCTACGCCCCCGCGCCTCCGATGCCCTCCCCGGAGCCGCCCGAGTACATCCAAGGGGACAGCTACTTCTCGGGCTTGTTCGGACCGCGCCGGCCGATGAACGCCATGGAGATCATGAACGTACATTATACGATCCATGAGAACGCGGTCAGCAAGGTGCTGCTGCGCGGCTTCGCCCAAACGGCTCGCGATCCGGAGCTTCGCGACCACTTCGACCGAGGCGCGCGCATGGCCGCCGACATCATCGATGAGCTGGAGAAGCTGCTGTCGGACGAGCGCATCAGCTTGAGCCCGACGTACGACAGCGAGCTGCTTCCTTCCAATGTCCCCCTGTTTTCGGACAAACTGATGCTGGCGACCGTCACGCAAATGGGGAGCGGGTCCCTCGCCATCTACGGCATCCGGCTCAGCATGGTGCACCGCAGCGATTTGGCAGCGACGTTCATGAAGATGATCAAGAACGCGCTCCTCTACGCCGAGGACGGGGTCGACTTGCTGGTCAAGCGCCGCTGGCTGGAACAGCCCCCTACGCCCCGCGCGGCGCCCGAACCAGTCAACGCATAAAAAACAGGGTACCCGCTCTATCGCGAGTACCCTGTTTTTATGTCACGGGAAACGAACTGGGCCGATCGTGTTGATTCGATTCGAAGCCAACGGTGTTTTTGTTATTCGAATTCGATCTGCGCGGATATGACGAGAGGCAGGTTTTGAGGCAGCGCTTCGACGCCGATCGCCGTTCTCGCATGGCGGCCGACGTCCGGACCGAACAATTCGAGAATGAGCTCGGAACACCCATTGATCACATGCGTCGTACGGCTCTCGCCGGGGAGGGCGTTCACGTAGCCGTGAATCGCAATCCAGGCTCGAATCCGGTCCAAGTCGCCGATCTCCCTACGGATCGTCGCCAGCATCGCGACCGCCGTCCCTCTCGCGAAACGATGCGCCTCCTCGTAAGACACGTCCCGGCCTACTTTCCCGAACACCGGCGGCATCGTCCCGTCCGGGTTCAACGCGCTGTGACCGGAAAGATACGCTCGGCCGCCGCTCGCGCGAATCCATTCGAACGGCACACTCACGCCCGGAGGCACCACAATCGGACCGGGCAGCGCGATGCCCATCTCGGCCAGCTTCCTCTCGACGATCATCGGACGCCGCCCTCCTTCCGCGCCGCTTCGGCGAGGAGCTGCTCCCAAGGCGCGTTCGCGAGGAACGTGCGGAATGGCGTCAGCCGGACAGGCAGCTGCCGAAGCGTCTCGAACAAGTTCGGAACGTCCAGCGGGGACGAGTCCAATCCGCTCTGCCACCGGTACAGGCCGGTCACCTCCCGGCTCGCCTCCTCTCCGATCGCGGAGGACAGCTGCCGCTCGAACAGATCGAGCGGAATCGGCAAGTACCCGATCTCCCGCCCCAACCGGGCGCCGAGCAGCTTCGCGACCTGCGGACCCGTCAACGCCTCCGGGCCTCCGAGCTGAAACTCCGCGCCGGAGAGCTGCGGCCGCCGCAGCGCCTCGGCGACGAAGCCCGCCATGTCGTCCAGCGCGATCCACGACACTGCCATATGTTCCGGTATCGGATATGCGAACGTGCCCTGCTGCAGGATGCCCGGCGCCGTCCACGGCCCTAGCACGTTCTCCATGTACGCCGTCGGTTTCAGAACGATATACGGGATGCCGCTCGCGGCTAGCTCGCCAATGACCCGCCGCTTGATGCGAATCGGCGCCAGATCGACCTGTTCCGGCACGATGCTGCTCGTGTTGAACACGATCAACGAAACGCCTTCTTCCTTCGCGGCGCCGATGATGTTGCGCGCGTACCCGACGGCCTTCGCCTCGTCATGCTCCTGCGGCAGCTGGAAGACGACCTTCTTCGCGCCTCGCGTCCCCTCCCGCAAGCTGTCCGCGTCTTCGTATCGGCCGATTCCCGCCTCGATCCCCCGCATGCGCAGCTCTTTCGCGGTTTCTTCCTTCCGCACGATCGCCTTCACGGCGAATCCTTCCTTGATCAGCCGCCTCGCGACGGCCCCTCCCTGCTCCCCGCCGGCGCCGTACACAAGCACTTTTTCCTTCATTCGGTTGCAACTCCCCTCGTGAATTCAAGCTCAACCTAACTGTAATTCACGAGGGGAAATCACGTAAGTACGCACAATTTTGTGATATAGTATTAAAAATGAAACCGCCCTCGGAAAGGAGCCGCCCCCGATGTCCGAGAAAACATGTCCGGTGGAAACCGCGGTGAATTTGGTCGGAGCGAAATGGAAAATCATGATTATCTACCGCTTGATGGACGGGACGAAACGGTTCAACGAGCTTCGCAGACTGCTGCCCGGCGTCACCCAGCGCATGTTGACGCTTCATCTGCGAGAGCTGGAGAACGACGGCTTGATCGCGAGAACGGTGTATCCCGAGGTGCCTCCCCGCGTGGAATATACATTGACGGAGGCCGGGCAAAGCTTAACCCCGATTTTGACGCAGCTCGGCGACTGGGCCGCGGCCTACGAAAAGAAGCGCGCCCCGCAATCGCCGACGACTTCCTGATTCCGGAAGCCGCGACCTGCAGGGCGCGCCGATTTATTCCGTCCGCTCTTCTCGCGAAGCTTCCTCCTCCGCGATCCACCGTTCGATCCGCTGAATTCTGCGTTTCTCCTTGCGCGCCATATCCCGGATTTCCTCGCTCAGCGCTTTATTGATGGCGAACGCCATCAACAGCAAGATGAGTGCGAACGGCAGCGCGATGACGATCGAAGCGGTCTGCACCCCGCTCAGCCCGCCGGTAAGCAGCAGCACCGAGGCGATGCCGGACACCGCCACGCCCCAAATCAGCTTGGTCGACAGCTTCGGATGCAGCGAGCCTTGGGAGGTCAGCATGCCTAAGACGAATGTCGCCGAATCGGCCGACGTCACGAAGAACGTCAGGATCAGCAGCGTCGCGACGACGACGAGCACCCCGCCGAGCGGGAGCTGTTCGAGCGTTATGAACAAAGCCGTCGTCACATCTTCCTGTACGGCCGCGGCGATCGCTTTCCCCTCGAACATTTCGTAGTACAGCGCCGTGCCGCCGAAGGCGGAGAACCACACCATGCTCAAGACGGTCGGCACGAACAGCACGCCCGCCACGAATTCCCGAATCGTCCGCCCTTTCGACACCCGGGCGATGAAGCTGCCGACGAACGGCGCCCACGAGATCCACCACGCCCAATAAAAAATCGTCCACGATCCGACGAAGGTGCCCCCCGTGAACGGCGTCATTCGGAAGCTCATGGGGATGATGCTTCCGATGTACGCGCCCATCGTCGTCGTCAGCGCGTCGACGATGAAGAACGTCGGCCCCGCGAACAGGACGAACAGCAGCAGCAGCGAAGCGATGCCTAAATTGACATTGCTTAAAATCTTGATGCCCTTGTTCAAACCGGTAGAGGCCGACAACAAGAACAACACCGTCACGACGGCGATGATGCCGAGCTCGGTCGCCGTCGACTGGGGAAACCCGATCAGGAAGTTCAGCCCCCCGTTGATTTGCATCGCGCCGAGGCCCAAAGATGTCGCGACGCCGAAGACGGTGGCGATGACGGCCAAGGTGTCGATCGCTTTGCCGATCGCTCCCTCGGTACGTTCGCCGAGGATCGGATAAAGCGTCGCGCTGATCAGATTCGATCTTCCTTTGCGGAAATGGGCGTAGGCGAGACAAAGCGCGATCACCGTGTAGATCGCCCACGGCTGCAGCCCCCAGTGGAAGAAGGAATACCTGAGCGCGGCCCGCGCCGAGTGCACGGTGCTTCCTTCCAGCCCTTCCGGAGGGGACAAGTAGTGGTAGACCGGCTCGGCGACGCCCCAGAACACGAGCCCGATGCCCATGCCGGCGGAAAACAGCATCGCGAGCCACGTCCAGAACGGGTATTCCGGCTCGTCGTCGTCGCGGCCCAGACGGATTTTGCCGTACGGGCCGAAGGCGAGCGCGAACGCGAAGACGAGCAGAATGAACGTCGCCGTCAGGTAAAACCAGCCGAACGAGCGCGTAATGAACGATAGCGCATGTCCGGCGGCGGCGGTAACCTGCTCCGGCATCAGCGCTCCCCAAACGACGAAGGCGGCGGTCACTCCGATCGAAATGTAAAATACCGGTCCCAATCTTCCTTGGTTCAATGCAAAACCCTCCTTATGCCATACCCACATTGTTCTCCCGAAACCGGGAGGTCATGCGCGGCGGCGAGGAGGGTCTTTTAAAGAATACAGAATCTTATACGATTTTCCTGCGAATATAACCCGAGACGAGATCGATCGCGGTCACCATAACGATGATGCCGAGCAGAATGACGCCGACCCGGTCCCAATTTCGCGTCGTGAGCGCGAAGATGAGCGGCGTCCCGATGCCGCCCGCCCCGATGACCCCGAGGATCGTCGCCGAGCGGACGTTGATTTCGAACCGATACAGCGTGTAGTTCAGGAAGCCCGGCAGCACCTGCGGCACGATCGCGAACCACCAAATTTGCATCCGGTTCGCGCCCGACGCGACGAGCGTCTCGATCGGACCGGCGTCGATGTTCTCGACCTCTTCCGAGAACAGCTTGCCCAGCATGCCGATCGAATGCAGGCCGAGCGCGAGCACGCCCGCGAACGCGCCCGGCCCCACGGCTTTGATGAACAGGATGGCCATGACGATCTCGGGGAACGTGCGGATGAGGCTCAACATGAACTTCCCGGACCCCGACCAGCTCTTCGATTTCCCCCGCCCCGCCGCCGCCCAGAACGCGAACGGAAGGCACAGCACGCAAGAGATGACCGTTCCCATGACGGCGATGGCGAGCGTGTCGAGCAATCCCCGCAGCAAATCTTCCCCGTCGGGCAAATACACGTAATCCCAATCCGGAGCGAACAAGCCGCTTACGATCGACCGCGTCACCTGGCCGGCCGTCTCTTTGACGCCGTCGAACGGGATGCCGGCGAACGCCCATATGTAAACGACCGCCAATGCGCCATAGATGGCGAAGCGGGCCGCCTTGTTCCGTTTCGGTTTCGGCACTTTCGTGTCCCAAGTTCGGCTCATAGCAACTTCTCCCGCAGCCTCATGCTGATGTAGTCGATCGCCAGCACGACCGCCAGCGTGAATAGGATGATGGAATTCGTTTTATCGTACTCCAGAAAACCGAGCGTCACTTCGAAGTAATGGCCGATGCCGCCCGCTCCGACCAAGCCCAAAATCGCGGCTGCGCGGACATTGATCTCGAACGTATACAGCACGTAAGAGGCAAATTGCGCGCTCACCTGCGGCACGACGCCGAAAGCGATCCACTGCGGCCGGTTCGCGCCGACGGCCGTCATCGCCTCGAGCGGCCCCTTGTCGATCGTCTCGATCGTCTCGTACGTCAGCTTGGCGATCAGCCCGGCCGAGAAGACGGCGAGCGCCAGCATCCCCGGCAGCGCGCCGAGGCCGAAGACGGCGACGAACAGCGACGCCAGCAGCAGATCCGGCACGGTGCGGATCAAGTTGAGCGCGAATCGGGCCGGAACGTTGAGCCACGGGGACGGCGCGATGTTGCGGGCCGACGCCAGCGCGATCGGCACGGCGGCGACGGCGCCCAGCGTCGTGCCTACGATCGCCATTCGGATCGTCTCGAGCATCGCCGGCGCGATGTTGTCGAAATAGTTCCAGCGCGGGGGGAACATCTCGACCAGCAAATCGAGCATGTTCGGCGCTCCCGCCCACAGCTCCGCGAAGGTGAATTCCGTCTTCGCCGCGCTTCCCCAGACGAGGAGCAGGACGAGCGCCGCCGTGAGGTAATGCTTCGTTCGGCTCGGCGGCGGCGGCCGATGCGCTGCGCGGTCCTTCATCGTCCGGCATCCTCCGCTCCGTCGTCCGACCTTAGCGTGCTGCCGTAAATCTCCATAAACTTCTCGTCCGTCGCCTCCGCCGTCGGCCCGTCGAACACGATCTCGCCCGCGCGCAGCCCGACGATGCGGGTCGCGTACGCCCGGGCCAAATCGACGTCGTGCAGATTGACGATCGTCGTAATGCCGAGCTCCTGATTGATGTTCTTCAGATCGTCCATCACCTGCCGGGTTGTCAGCGGATCGAGCGACGCCACCGGCTCGTCGGCGAGGATGATCTTCGCTTCCTGCGCCAGCACCCTCGCGATCGCGACCCGCTGCTGTTGGCCCCCGGAGAGCTCGTCCGCACGGTTGTAAGCCTTCTCGACGATGTTCACCCGCTCGAGCGCCCGGAACGCGAGATCGACGTCTTTCTCGGGAAACAGCCCCAAAATCGTTCGCAGCGTGGAATGGTAGCCGACGCGGCCCGCCAGCACGTTGCGCAGCACGGAGGAGCGCTTGACGAGGTTGAAGCTTTGGAAAATCATGCCGATGTCGCGGCGGATGCGCCGCAGCTGGGCGCCTTTCGCCCGGGTGATGGACTGCCCGTCGACGAGAATGTCGCCGGACGTAATTTCGTGAAGCCGGTTGATGGAGCGGAGCAGCGTCGATTTGCCGGCGCCCGACAAGCCGACGATCGCGACGAACTCGCCCTTCTCGAACGTCAAATCGATGTTATTGAGCCCTTTCGTGCCGTTGCCGTATACTTTCGTCACGCCTTGCAGTTGAATCATGCGTGCGTCTTTCCCCTCTTCGGCGATTTTCCCCACAAATAAGCCAGCCAGCCCAAGCGTGGAGCGGCTTGGCTGGCTGGACGCGCGTTCTCGTCGATTATTCCGTCTTGACCTTCTCCCCGTACTCGCGCACGATGTCGAACACGCTGTCTTCGGAAACGACGTAGCCTTCATGCGAATAGATTTCCTTGATGATCGCATGGCCTTCTTCGTCTTTGCCGATATCGATGAACGCGTCTTGAATTTTCTTCACCCATTCCTCATCCATGTCCGACCGGACGGAGACCGTATCGTTCGGAATCGGCTCCGTGAACGTCAGCACGCGCGTGTCTTCGAAGACCGTCGGGTAATCGTTCTTGACGATGTTCCGGGCGTCTTGGAAAATCGCCGCCGCGTCTACGTCGCCGTTCAGGACGGCGAGGACGGCTTGGTCGTGGCCCTTCAGCGTGACGCTTTCCACGTCCTGCAGCGGGTCGACGCCTTCTTCCAGCAGCTTGCCTGCCGGCCATACGTAGCCTGCGGAAGACGTGACGTTTTGGTAGCCCATCTTCTTGCCTTTCAGGTCCGCGACGCTTTGAATGTCGGAATCCTTCTTGACGATGATCATCGCTTTGTAGAAATCGACGAGGTCCTCCGTCGGCGCGCCCGTATCGTCTTGGACGCCGAAGCGCTGCGCCTGCAGGATGACTTCCGCGGCGCCCTTCTCCTTCGCGAGCACGTAAGCCGTCGGCGGCAGGAAGCCGACGTCGACTTGCTTCGAAGCCATGGCCTCGATGATCGTGTTGTAGTCGGTGGAGACGCTCACTTCGACCGGAATGCCGAGGCGTTCGCCGAGCAGTTCCTCGAGCGGCTTCGCTTTCGCTTCGAGCGTGTCCGCGTTCTGGGACGGGACGAATTGGACGGTCAGCTTCTCCGGCGCGTAGCCGGCTGCAGCCGCGCCGCCGTTCTCCGCGTCCGTTGCGGCGTTGCTGGCGCAGCCGACGGCGAGACCCGCGACGACGGCGAGCGGCAGCATCATTTTTGCGATGTTACGGTACATTCGGTTTCTCTCTCCCTGGATTTGTTTTTTTTCCACGTTAGACAAGGTATCACATTTAGTTGGGACAAGTTCCCAATGTTTGTAAAACCGGGATGAAGGTTTTGTAAATCCCCTGGCGGCGTTCCCGTTTTGGTATATGCTTCTATTTGGCGAAACTTGGAATGGGAAATTAGAGGAGGAATGGCGAATGGGAGCGGACGAGAATTCCCTTACGATAGACATTTTGGTCACCAGCGACCTTCACGGGCACTTGTTCCCGACCGATTACCGCAGTTCGGAGGAGCGCCCTTTCGGCTTGGGCAAGCTGGCGGCGCTGATCGAGCGGGAACGGAGGGGCGCAGAGGCAACGCTGTTGATCGATAACGGCGATTTGCTCCAAGGGTCGCCTCTCGCTTACTACTGCGCCAAGCTGGCCGGCGGCGGGGAGCATCCGTGCGTGGCGGCGCTGAACCGGCTGCGGTACGATGCGGCCGTAATCGGCAACCACGAGTTCAATTACGGCCGCGCGCTGCTGGACCGCGCCGTCCGGGACGCGGCGTTCCCCTGGCTGTCGGCTAATACGGTCGACCTCGCGACGGGCGGGCCCGCGTTCGGGAAGCCGTATATCGTGAAGACGTTCCGCGGCGGCGTCAAGGCGGCAGTGCTCGGCGTTACGACGCATTATGTGCCGAACTGGGAGCAGCCGGAGCATATCGAAGGGCTCGAATTCCGGGACGCGCTGTCAGCGGTGAAGCAGTGGGCGGAGTACATTCGGCGGGAAGAACGGCCGGACGTCCTGATCGTCGCCTACCACGGCGGCTTCGAGCGCGATCTCGAAAGCGGGCGTCCGACGGAGCCGGACACCGGGGAAAATCAAGGCTATGCCATGCTGCTGGAAGCGGCGGGCATCGACGTGCTGATTACGGGGCATCAGCACCGGTCGATCGCCGCGGTCGTTCGCGGCGTCGCCTGCGTGCAGCCAAGCTGCAACGGCCAAGCGCTCGGGAAGGTCAGCGTGACGCTGACGCGAAGGGACGGCGGCTGGACCGTTGCGCGCAAAGACGTTCGGCTGCTCGAGCCGAATGCGGAGACGCCGGCGGACGTAGACGTGCTGTCCGTCGCGGACGAGCTGGAGCGGCGGACGCAAGCGTGGCTGGACCAGCCGCTCGGCGTCGTCGAGGGCGCCATGTCGATCGCGGATCCGATGGCGGCGCGGGCCGAGGAGCATCCGTTCATCGAGTTCGTCAACCGGGTGCAGATGGAGGCCGCGTCGGTCGACATTTCCTGCACTGCGCTGTTTGCGGACGAATGCCGCGGCTTCGGCGAACAGGTGACGATGCGCGACATCTTGGGCAACTATATGTTCCCGAATACGCTCAAGGTGCTTCGGCTGTCCGGCCGGGACATCCGCGCCGCCTTGGAACGCTCGGCGGCATATTTTACGGTCGGTGCGGACGGCCGGCTTTCCGTGCATCCGTCGTTCCTCGCTCCGAAGCCGCAGCATTACAACTACGATATGTGGGAAGGCATCGACTACCGCTTGGACGTCTCGAAGCCGGTCGGCGAGAGAGTCGTTATGCTGGAGCGCCATGGCCGGCCGATCGACCCGGATGCATCCTACGACGTGGTCATGAACAATTATCGCGCGGCCGGCGGCGGCGAGTACCCGATGTTCCGGGATAAACCGGTCGTGAAAGAGATCCCTTTCGACATGGTGGAGCTGCTGGCGAACGCCATCATGGAACGGCGCGTCGTGGTCGCGGCGTGCAATCGGAACTGGGCCGTCGTGTATGGAGCGTCCGCGAGCCCGCCCGTTCCCTGCGTCCAAACAAAACTTTAACACCGCGGAAAAAATTCCCTCTGTATAATGGGAGCTGTAAATTTACCCATGCAGAGGAGGAATCATGATGTTGTTTCGAAAAGGCATGCTCGCGCGTGCCGGCAGAGCGGCGCTCGCCGTTCTGTTGTCCGTCGCCGCCGCCGCGGGGCTCGCGGGACAAGCCGTTCCGGCGTTCGCCGAAGGGCCGGAAGATCCGGCCCCGGTGCTGCTCCCGGTCGGAACGGCGAACGGCAAGAAGGTGCTGTTCGACAATACGCACGGCCAGACGGCCGGCGCGGCGGATTGGGTCATCGACGGCGCCTTCTCCGATTTCGGGAACGCGCTCGCGGCCGAAGGGTATTACGTCGCCGAGCTGCGGAAGTCGACGCCGATCGCGCTGAGCGATCTGTCGGACTACGACGTCTTCGTCATTCCGGAGGCGAACGTACCGTACAAAGCCAGCGAACAGGCGGCCCTGCTGCAGTACGTGCAGGACGGCGGAAGCATCTTCTTCATCTCCGATCACTACAACGCAGACCGCAACAAAAACCGTTGGGATTCTTCGGAAGCGTTCAACGGTTACCGCCGCGGCGCATGGACCGACCCGACGAAAGGCATGAGCGCGGAGGAAGCCGGCTCCGACGCCATGCAGGACGTCGTCAGCTCGGATTGGCTCGGGCAAAACTTCGGCGTCCGCTTCCGGTACAACGCGCTGAATCACGTGACGGCCAACATCATCGTCGAGCCGTCCCAGTCGTTCGGCATCACGAGCGGCGTCTCCGCCGTCGCCATGCACGCAGGCTCGACGCTCGCCATTATGGATCCCGAGAAGGCGAAAGGCATCGTGTACGTGCCGACGAACCCGGAGCCTTGGCCGCACGCGGTCGATCAAGGCGTGTACGAGAACGGCGGCATCGACGAGGGCCCGTATGCGGCCATCGCGAAGGTCGGGCTCGGCAAAGCCGCGTTCATCGGCGACTCGTCGCCGGTCGAGGATGCCACCGAGAAATATGTCCGCGAAGATACCGGCGGCGGCAAAACGACGTACGACGGATTCCTCGAGCTCGACGACGCCGAGCTGCTCGTCAACATCGTCAACTGGCTCGCGCAGCAGGAAAATTATACAAAGCTGTCCGAGGTGCCGGGTTTGCAGTTAGACCAGCCGACGTCGCTCCTACCTATGGAGGATCCGGCGGCGTCCACCGAGCCGGAGCCGGAACCTTGGGCGGCGCCGCCGGCCGGCTACAAATGGTGGGATCGCTGTACGTTCAAGGCCGGCTCTTACGGCTATAAGTCTTGCGGCGGGGGCGGGGGCGGCGGTACGCCGACGGGCGGCCTCTTCATCTCCGAATACGTCGAAGGCGGCAGCTACAACAAAGCGATCGAAATTTACAACGGCACCGGCGCGTCCATCGACCTGTCCGGGTACGCGATCGCCCAATCCAACAGCGCGTCCGACATCGCGCTCAGCGGCACGGTAGCCGCCGGTGACGTATTCGTGCTGGCGCATGCGTCGGCGTCGTCCGCGATTTTGCATGTCGCCGACCAAACGTCTTCGGCCATCGTGTTCAACGGCGACGACGCGGTCACGCTCAAGCAAGGCGGGACGATGCTCGACGTCGTCGGCGCGGCGGGCGCGTCGTTCGGCGCCAACAAGACGCTCGTCCGGAACGCCGACGTCGCGTCCGGCACGACCGTATACGACGCGGCGCAATGGACGGCGCACCCGCAGGACACGTTCTCGTACTTGGGATCGCATACCGTCGCCTCGACGCCGGCGCTCGCCGAAACCTACGAAACCGGGTCCAAGGGCGCCTACGCCGACGGCAGCGTCGCGCTTTCGTCCGGCACGTGGTGGTTCGCGAACGCCTTGATCGGCAACCTGAGCAGCGATAAGAAAACCGGCGCGCAAGCCGCCCGGATTCGCGCCGCGGGCAGCATCGCCATGAGCTTCGACGTCTCCTCGGCGTCGACCGTCTCGCTTTCGGTCGCGAACTTCGGCAGCGACACCGGCGCGACGTGGAAGCTGCAGAAGTCGACGAACGGCGGCTCGAGCTGGACCGACGTCACGTCCGCCGCCTCCGCGACGTCCTCGCTGGTCAGGCACACGATCGCGGTGAACGAGACGGCGCCGGTGCGCTTCCGCATCGTCGCGGGCGGCACGTCCGGCCAACGCATCAACGTAGACGACTTCGAAATTTATCAATAAGATGAAAAGCGGGAGCGCCGCGATCGGCGCCCCCGCTTTTTTCATTTTTTCACGCTGTTTAACAGCTCCATCATCAGCCGGTACGGCAAGCTCGGCTGCGCGACCTGATTGACCGTCCCGGCGAAATAAACGTCCTTCGCGGGGCAGTAGTACGCGAAGGCGCCGGACAGCCCGGAATGCCCGATCAGCTCGGGAAACAGACGAAACATCGTAAAGACGCGAGGCATCTGAAATTTCGCGACGCCTACGCCGTATTGCAGCGGGAAAAAGATGCGGTTCCATGCGTACAGCGACGGCAGCGCCGATTTCGCAAACAGCCTTCCCTCGAAGAACCCCCGCAAGAACGCCATCAATTCGTCCGCGGTCGACACGATGCCGCCGTCCGGACCGAAGGACGCCATCGCCTGCGGAACATGCAGCGGTGCGTCGTTGCAATACAGCGGCACGTCCGGATCGTCTCCGTCGTTACGGAACAGATAGGTGTTCTCTAGCCCGAGCGGTTCGTAGACGTACGAGCGGAACGCCTCTTCGACGGTGCCGCCTGTCGCATGCTCGATGATCTTCCCCAGGAGCTGATAGTTCGTGTCGGAATAATGTGCCTTCCCCGGGGTCCCGGGGGCAAAATGCGGCTTCAACCGTTTGGCGTCTTCGACCGCCTGCTCGAACGTCCACGCCCGGTCGCGTCCCGCCTGGATGTGCTGCAGCAAGCTCTTCCCGTCGTCGCGTGCAGCTTGGAAATAATCGGGCAGCCCCGACGTATGCGCCATCAGCTGCCGAATCGTCAGCTTGAACGATTCGTCCTTCCCGTTGTACCGATGAATCCCTTCGAGCGCGCCGCGGTCGACGTAATCCGCCGCCGGATCGTCCAGCCGCAGCCGGCCCAGCTCCTGCAGCTTCAACAACGACGCCGTCACGTACAGCTTGGTGGCGCTGGCGATGAAGAAGCGGCTGTTCCGCTCGACGCCGCCCGCCGCCCCGCACCACGAAAGCGAACCGTCGCCGGATTCGACTCTGGCAACCGCGCCGATAATCAGTTTGTGGGCCGTCGCTTTTCGGAACGCCCGCTCCAATCTCTGCTCCGTAGGCCGTTCGGCCATACCCGCGTCCCTCCTTGCTCTCGCCCGTTCTGATCCTAGCGCTAATCTTACTTCCGCGGGCCGCGTTTGCAAGTGAAGTTTTCGTTAATCGCCGATGCCGGTGTCTCCGACGTAATGCGCGAACAACGTTTCCACCGGCTTGAAATATAAGTATCCGTCGTCCTCCCACGGCTGGAAATGCAGGTCCATCCGCGAGTCGGTCCAAGGATCCGGCGTCCCCTTCGTCCGCAGACGGCCCGGCACGACGGGCGGCTCGACCGTTTTCGGAAACTCCTGATATCCGAACAGCAAATTTTCGTGCATGGCGATGATTTCGTACTTATCGCCGTGGAACGCCCGTTCCTCTTGCAGCTGATAATGGTAGTAAATATAGCTTGCGGCCATTTCGGGCAACAGATGCGCGACCCGGCCGCCGCGCCGCTCGACGGGCTGCTTGCGCAGCCAATGCTCGTAGCTCGCCGGTTCGTTGAAATGAAAGACGTCGATCATCTCGATCCAATACCGCGGCTCCTCCCGTCCCGGCCATTCCGCCAGAAACGGAGCAGCCTCGGCGGCGACCTCCTCGGGCGGCACGTCCCGCGTCACGCATTCGTAGTAGAGAAACAGGTTGCTCTTCCATGCGAACGCGGCCGCCGTCATCAGCTCGCCGGACGAGACGAGCGCCCGCGCCGCCGCGCCGTCCCCCAGCGCCGCGCGGCCGGCGGCTTCGTTCCCTCGCGCCCACGCCGCGCGATATATTTTCCTCCGGATCATGACCCTCAGCTCCCTATTCATTGTTCCTTTCGACTCCGACGGACCGGACGCCCGAGGCCACCGCCTTAATCAGCGCGCCGCGGTTTTTCAGTCCCGTCTTCTGGAAGATCGACGTCAAGTGCTTCTTCACCGTCACCTCGCTGACGAACAGCCGCTCCGCGATTTCCGGATTCGTCAGCCCTTCGGCCACCAAATCGACGACCTCCAGCTCCCTCGCGGACAGCTGCCCCGACAGGCCGGACGGCGCCGGCGCGGCCGGCTCGGGGGCGGCCTCCCCCGCCGGCGCCAAATCGGACACGAGCCGCTTCAAGTACGCCCCGAGCCGCGGCCCCCGCGTGTCGAGCACGAACGTCGGCGCCGGCGTCCGCCCGTCGTAATCCCGGTGGTACAAGTCCGGCATCTCTTCGAAACCCAAACCGCGGTATACGTCCTGGAACAGCGGCACCGGCGGCGGCGACACGACGATGAGCCCGCCCCGCAGCAGCAGCGAGAACAGCGCCTGGAACGACGTGAACGTTCCCTGCGGATCGCCCGGCCGCGCCACGTTGACGCCGCGAACGAACCAGCCCGCCGGCTGCGAGCGCGGCGTCCGCAGCGCCGCCTCCTGCTCGGGCGTCCGGCTCTCGAAATACGCCCGCGAATACGGCTGGCTGCGCAAATAATCGAACGTCCCCTCATGGATCGGGACGATCGCGTAAAACCCGGCGATGTCGCCCGCCGCGTCCCGATACAGCCGCACGGCGTCCGGCTCCAGCGCGAGCATCTCCTCGAAGTCGATCGAACGGATGACGGGAGCCTCCTTATCGACATGGAACGACAGATCGATCTCCTCGCCCGATTCCGGATCGACCCACCGCTCGCGGTGCAGCCCCGCCTGCGCGCCCCAGCGCTCCTTGTAGGCCGTCGCTTCCGCGACGTTCTCGGCGCTGAGCGGCTCTAGGTAATAAGAAGCATATGTCAGATGCTTGTTCATGTACGCCCGCATGATGGAGCTGCCGAGATAGCCGACCATCTCCGCCATCTCCCACGCCATCGATTCTTTGCGTTTCGACCCGACGATACGCTGATAGTAATGGCGCGCGATCCGCCCCACCAGCCGCTGATACAGCTCCGGGGAACGCAGCCGCAGCTGCTTCGCGACCGCTTCCCGGACAAGATCGTGCACCATCCAACCCCGTTGCGTCGTCCGCACGAACGACAAGCCGGCCAGGCGCTCGAATTCCGCCGCGTCGACCGGCCGGCCGAGCGCCGCCGACAGCGTCTCTTGGTTGAAGCTGCGCAGCGCCGCGGCCGCCTCCGTCAGCTCCCGGAGCGGCTCCGGCACCTCCCGCAGCCATACCTCGGCGAGCGACAGCGACAGCTCGGAGTCGCCCGCGAAGCCGCCTTCGTCCGCCGCTTCGTCTTGCCGGATCCGATAATAGTGCGCCGCGAGCGACAGCGACAGCGGATGCCCTTGAGTCCGCAGCAGAATGGAGGCGACGACCGCCGGGTCTTCCACCCCCTGCCGCAGCAAATACGCCTTCGCCTCCTCCGCCCGGAGCTGCCCGAGCGGCATGCGCAGCGTCACCTGCCGCCACGCCGGAGATGTCACCCAGCCGCCGCGCAGCGAATGACGCCCCGCCAGCACGAGCGCGATGCGAATATCGAGCATCGGCAGGAACGTCTCCCGCAGCCAATGCTCGAGGTCGCCGAATTCCTCGAACGTGTCGAACGCGAGGAATACCTTCCGGCGATTCGCCTCCTCGTTCAGCCGCCACACCGCGTAAGCGATGCCTTCCTCCCCGGCAGCCTCTCCGCCGGCAGGCGCCGCGAGCGCGGCGAGCCTGCCGTGCAGCGCGCGGCCCAAATCGTCGGGAGAATGGTGGAAATCCCGGCTGTCCAGCGCGAGAAACAGCGCGCCGCCGTCGAGCGCCATCCGCTCGAACCGGCCGAGCAGCGTGCTCTTGCCCATGCCCCCCGTACCGTAAATGTTGAGGATGCGCACATCCTCCAGCTCCCCGCGCAGCAGCCGGGCGAACTTCGCCGTCTCCTGCTCGCGTCCGACGAAAAACCGTTCCTCCAAGGCGTCTATGCGGTTGCGAAACCGTTCGCTCACTGGACTCCCACCCTCAACCTTTTCAATCTCTGACAAAAGTATACTGTTGTTTTCTACTCTCGGATAGTACCGAGAGACAATTGTTTCCTGTAATCTGAGGACAAAAGGAGTGATCGCGGTGGCAAATAAATCAATGAAGGCGCGCACCATCAAAAACCCCGTCATCGGGGACGAAGTGACGTTCCTCGTCACGGCGGAGGAATCCGGCGGCGAATACGGCCTCATGGAGCTGCGGCTCTCGCCGGGCGGAAGCAACGAGCTTCACTTTCATACGACGTTCGAGGAGCGCTTCGAAGTGCTTGAGGGGGTGCTGCACCTGGAATGCGACGGCAAACAGCTGACGCTGCAGCCGGGGGAAACGTTCCTCGTCAGACGCAATGCGATGCACAAATTTTTCAACCCCGGGACGACGCCCGTCACGTTCCTCGTCGAAATTCGCCCCGCCCGCGAATTCGAAGCGTGCCTGCGCATGGCGTACGGCCTCGCGCGCGACGGGCGCACGACGGACAAAGGCGTACCCAACAAGCCGCTGGAAATGGCCGTCTTGTTTCGCCTGAGCGAAACGTACGTAGCCGGCATTCCGCTGCCGCTGCAGAAGGCGCTCGTCGGGATCTTGTACGGCGTCGCGAAAATGGCCGGCGTCGAACGAAGACTCCGGCGGAAATATTGCTGAATGATAATGCCCCCTGAATAGGCCGTCTCAACGAACGAAAGCCGACGAAGCGCGCTTGTCTTGCGCTCCGTCGGCTTCCTCGTTCCTGCGTCGGTCGAATCAGCCCGGCGCTTTGCTCTTGCGCCGGCCGAACCAATACATCGCGCCGACGGCGGCCGCGGCGCCTAGAATCGCCCAGACCCATCCCGGGACGCCGCCGCCGGTCGCCCCCACCGCGGGCGCGGTCGGGTTGTTCTCGCGATACCGCTCCAGCTCCTCGGCGCCGATGCGGAACGCGCCTCCCCCTTCGAACGTTCGACCGTTCGCCCGCGCCGTGACGAACAGCCGGTAGTCCCCGTTCTCGAGACGCTCGTGCCCCCAAGGAATCGGATACCGGATCGCCGTCATCGGCGCCATCTTGAACGGACCGAACGCCCCCTCGAACAGCGTTGCGCCCGCAGCCGTTGCGACGCGGTAGGTTCCTTCGATCCCCTCTTGAATTAACTGGGCGTCGTTTCTCATTTCGATGTACAGTCTTGCGTTCTCCGCGACGTAGCCGCTCTCCCCCAACGCGAAATTCGGCGCCGCCGCCCCCGGAAAATTCAACTGAATCGCCAAGTTGAAGGCGGTCTCCGTCTCGATGACGAAGCGCGCTTCGTCTTCCCGCGCTTCGCCGACATCGGTCGCCTGCTCTTGGCGCTGCCCTTTCGCCGTGAACCTGATCCCGCCGAGGGCCGTCCCTGCGCCTTCCGTCGGCGCGGTCACCGTGATCGGCACGATTCGTTCTTCCCCCGGCGGAAGAGTAAGCGAAGGCTCGACCCGAATCAGATCGCGCACGAACACGCCGTCCCCGATCAATGTCGCGTCCGCGGTGTCCAGCTCGGGAACGTACAGCATATCGCCTTCCGGGCTCGTATACGCATGCACGGCTTGGATCGTAATGGGGAGCGGGTCGGACGTAAGATTCCGAAGGCGCACCTCCAGCGTTTGCGTTTGATTGGGCGTCACGTCCAGACTGTAATACCCTTTCACGCCTTCCCGATGGTTGGCCGGATAGATCGGCTCGACCGCCAAAGGCATCCCGCCCTCGAAAGGCCGGAACCGCAGCGTTTCCTCGCCGCGCGCCGCCGCCGTCGACGGGATCAGCAGCGCAGCGATGAGAAGCAGAGATATAAACCATTGTTTTCGTTCCGCGTTCGGCATGCTCATCCTCCTTGTCGTCATTACGATACCCCTCTGTATAGAGGACTATAAATTGCAGGACAATACTGTCGAAGGAGGGAGCCCATGAATATTAGGAGCCACGAAGTCCATAAACACGAAAACGATTATGTCGAGGTTATCCTGCATCTCGACCCGGGAGACATGCTGTCGGAATTTGCGACCGAGCTCGGCGCAGCCCCGGAGAAGGAAATACACCAGTCGGCCCTGCGATACGTTCGGGATCGGCTGCCGCAAGTGAAATATAAGCAAATCAAAGTCATGATCGGGGGCTTGCTCGTCGCGACGATCGTCGGCACGACGCTGGCGCTCACCGGCGGCAACACGGCCCAAGCGGCGGAAACTCAAATTTCGGCCGGTCCCCTAGGCGTACAGGACATCACCGTCGGCAACTTCACGGCGGTCGTGCTGAACGGACGGACGCAGAATACTTTCTCCACCGTCAGCAATTTTAACGTAACGGACGCGACGGGAGCGGGCGCAGGCTGGAAAGTGTACTTAACCGCTACGCAGTTCAAATCGGCCGAAGGCAACACGCTGCCGCTCGGCTCCTTGTCCGTCAGCGAGCCGACGGTCGCGCTGGACGACCCGAACTCCTCGCCGGTCACCACCGTTGCGACAGCAGCCGGCGATATCGACACGACGACGGGACTCAAGCTGCTGAGCGCTTCGGAGGGCGGCGGAATGGGCACGTACACGGTTTCGTTTTCGCCCAACTCCTTGACGCTCAACTTGCTGCCGAAGGACGTCAAGGCAGGCACCTACACTTCTACCATTACGGTATCGATCAGCTCGGGACCGTAACGCATATACGCCAAAGCCGCCGGCCCTTGAGGGACCGGCGGCTTCCTTTGTGTACGGGTTATTTCGGGAACAACCGCCCCGATCGTTCTTCAACGAAGTCGAGCGCTTGCAAGACCAAATCCGACTGAAAGCCGAACGTCCAACGGAGCATCTCGATCCACTCCGCTTTCGACGTATATTCGTGCATCTCCGTGCCGGCGTCGGTTTTGACGAACAGCTTCTGGTTGATGACGGAATAGGCCGCTCCCGGCTTGAACGACGTCGCGACGATGCGGCGCATGAACGGGTTGTCGTCCTCGTCCCGCAGCGAATGCGCGATATCCGCATCGAAGCTCTCCAGCGTCACTGGACGCCATTCGATCTGCTTCGCGACGATCGTTTGCCCGTTCGCCCGGCGGTCGATCAAATACCGGCCCGGCGTCAGCTTCGCAATCTTAATCTCTTCCCCGCGCCGGGAAAACTGCGGCTGCTCCTCCGGGTCGAGCGGCTCGAACAGCGGCGCCCCGTACCCGACGTCGACGTAATACGACCGCCCGTCGACCGTCACCCGGTTCGCCAAATGCGCATTCCCCCCAGTCGCCCGCACGTACTCGACCTCGAAGCCGAGCTCCCGCAGCAGCCTGCCGAAGTGCGCGTTCAGAATGTAGCAGTTGCCCCCGAAGCCGTACGAGTTATAATGTCCCAGGAACGCTTCTCCCGACGGCAGCCAGGGCAGCCCTTCGCGCGACCGGTGCAGGTAGTAGTGGATTTTGCTGATGTTTTCGAACGGAAACCGATGCAGATGCCGATGCGTCAAAGCGCGAAGCAGTTCAAGCCCGGGCGGGGCCGCTTCCAACTCTAGGGCCGCTAAATAGGCATCTCGAAATGCGGCGGTCATTAGACGCTCCCCCTTATCGCGGCTTGACGATCATCAACAGCAGGATCAAGAAGCTCAGCACGCCCGCGGCCGCGTGATACCGGCGCACCCGCGCGTACAGGGCGCAGCCCGCCGCCGATGCCTCCCGCTGCATCGTTTCGCCGGCCTCCGCGAGCGACGCTCGCAGCTTCTTCGCCGCGGGAGTCATCAGAGCGATGACCAGCACCTGAACGGCGGCGAACAGCAGCAAGCTTCCCGCGATCCACACTTGGGCGAAAGAGCCGTACGAACCGAAAATGACGAGGGCTACGCCCGAGAGCAGCGCCAGCGTACCGAAAATTTTCGGAAATACTTCCAACCGGTCGACGAGGTCGAGACAGCTAGCCATCTCCGCCGCCGACGACGTCGGCCGCAGCACCCACGGAAAGGCGAACGCAGGTCCCAGCGCCAGCACCGCCGACACGACATGAACGACAACTAACCACATCATATGCAACACCGCTTTCTTGAGAATATTCACGATTCTCATCTTAGCGGCTTCGGAACGTTTCAAGTATCGGTAGGTTTACGTATTTTCCCCTTCATCGGCCGGCTCCGCCTGTAATCCGCGCTCCGTCATGTACCGCGCCAAGGAGGTGCGGGAATTGATATCGAGTTTTTGAAAAATTCTCTCCAAATGCGTCGTCACGGTCCGAGGGCTGACAAACAGGAGCCTAGCGATTTCAGCGTTCGTTCGTCCCTGCGCCGCGTGCATGGCCACCTGGCGTTCCCGGGGGCTGAGCAGCGCGTAGAACGGTTCGCTTTGCTTTTCCCACTCCAGCTTTGTTCTTTCCACGGCTTGGCCGAACCACTGCTTCCGTTCCGTCTCCGGCACCGACGCCACGCTCACCATCGCCTCGCCGAGGCTCGCGGCCAATTTCGTAAGGAGCGGCTCCGGCACCGATCGGATCGTCTCGGACGATACGTCCGACGCCTCGCAGCAGACGATGCCGACGATCGTGCCGACGGCATGCAGCGGGATCGCCAGCATGTCGTTCGGAAAATCGTCCCATCCGGGCGACACCTGTTCCATCGTCTTGATATATCGCATCTGCGAGCGAGCGTCCGTAAGCCGGATCCAACGGTTTTCCCGCTTCGCCAGCATCGCCAGGCGCCGCATCGGCTCGAACGCGCCGCCGTGGATCCCCGCTCCCGCTACTCCCCGCGAGGCGAGCAGCGAGGGCGCCTCGCCCTCCTCCATCGGAGCCCAATAGGACATCCGAGACCAGCCGAACGCCTCCGAGAGCACCTCCAGCAAGTCTCCGTACGCCTCCGGTCCCGTTCGCAGGTGGAGCGCCTCTTCGGCGCCTTCCCTCGCGGCGAGCACGCGAAACACGAGCACTTCGCGCAGATCGAAGAACGCCGATCCGCCGGAGATCCAATACAGCGTATGGAGGTCCCTCCTGACGGCGTCGAACAGCGCTCCCGTCGACTCGGCGCGTTCGAGCCGGACCGACAGCTCCCAATGCGTCTTTCGTTTCGGTTCGATGAGCCGCAGCAGCGCGTAAGGATTTTCATATAAATTCCGGGCGGTTTTGCTGAGCAGTTGGTTGGCGATCGCCACATGCTCCGCGTCGACGTACCACACCCGGGATAAGTTCGATACATTGGGAACGCCGTCGCCGGAGACGGTCGCGATAATGGAAGGGAACCGTCCCTCGAATAACGGCATCATGTCTTCCGCCAACATACGGTCACGCTCCCCCCTCGGCCAACGGCCTGCCGGCTCCCGATCCCGGGGACTGTACATAGACCGCGTCGACCGACATTTCGATCACGACACAGTCCCGCGGCTGCGCTTGAATGATTTCAACGAGCGACGGCACCCATTGCGCGGTCGATTCGATCTGCCGCTCGATACCTCGGCGGTCCTCCGGCTCCGGCGCTCGGAACCCGAGGAACCGCCCCTTGATTTGGTAAGATTCGTTATCCTTGCCCGACGTCATCAGCGCGGCGACCATCGGATTCGTCTCGATATGCTCCTGCAGCCGAATCATTTGGCTCTTCATAATAGCGATGCATAACGGTCCTTGAGCGGGGTCCTTCAGGCGAAACCCGTATCCTCTGCAGGCGAAAGGAACCGCTCCGGGAACGCCGGCGGCAAAGTGGGTATAGATCGGGACGTCGCGCTCGAAAAACCGCAGCAAGGCAGGTGGGATGCGATCCATAATCTCCTCCGTGCTTAACAATTGATTTCCGGGCCGGGGATGTCTGGTTGATAAGAATCGGAACGCCCCTTCACTCTATGAATAAATATACCAAGAAATGTTACTCGTGATAAGTTTTATCCTGTCGTCGAGAAAAAGGAAGAAAACTCACCTGAAGGTTAGGTGAGTTTTCTTTTCAGCGTTGCTCTGCCGTTCAGGGGTCTTACCGAAATGATTTCGCTAATTCTTATGGCTATAGGCCGCTGTTCTGAAATGATAACGAGCACGTCTTTACCGACCAGTCTTAAAACACCGTCGAATTCAGCTGAACCGGCTTCCTCGACGGCGAGTGCGGTTGTGGAAATAAATACTCGTCTTCCTAAAAATCTTCGCATTCTCTGCCGGAAAGTTACCATAGAAACTCCCCCTTCTTTGCGTTTACTTAAGGTCTCCTTCTATTTCTTGTGCTCGATCTTTGCGGAACCAAAGCAACGATCTCATCGTTTCTAAGAACGACGCGTCTTCTCCCATTTACAATAAAACAAATGAAATCATGGCCTACTTCGCGGATCACGCCTTGGAATCGGGCAGGTTCCAGGGTTCCGTTCAAGCCGCGGGGCGAGCCTGTTGTAAAAATAACGACACGACTACCGAGAAACATCCTTGCGAAGTTTTTGAAAGTAAAATTCACAAATAATCTCCCCTTTCTATAGATAGCAGCTATGCTGAACAGGAGGGTTGATTTGGATCGTTTTCATTCCGCGATCAGGTAGTACAACATATGTGGATAACGAAGAAAAGGAAACGGCGCAAAAAAGACAACGCTCCGCAGACTGCCCGCCGTGTGGTAGTTATGGAGGAGGATATTGATGCGATTATCCGCTCGGCGTACCAGTTCTGCGTCGCGCCTAACAAACATACATTATTTTTATCTTGTTTTTGATTTCATAATTTAATATAGTTAATTACTATGGTAAGGCTATCGCCTGATTTTGCCAAAAATAAACTATAGAATGGGTGCGAAAACAGATGATGCAACAACGCAGTGTCGGGTTGGCAATCATTTTAACTTTAGTTACTTGCGGACTGTACAGCATTTATTGGATGATCGTGATGACGAACGAAGTCGGCAAACTTAGCGGGGACGAATCGTTTACGGGGGGCAAACATTTCCTCTTGTCCTTGGTCACTTGCGGGATCTGGAGCTTGGTGTGGTCTTATCAAATCGGCAAATTGGTCGGAGAAGCGCAGAAGCAGCGCGGCCTTCCGGCGACCGACAATTCGGTGCTGTACCTCGTGTTGACGTTCTTCGGTCTCGGCATCGTCACGTTCGCATTGGTGCAATCCGATGTCAACAAAATGGTGTAATCATAGATTTCATCTCAGAAGGAACCCCAAGCTGATTTGGGGTTCCTTGTTTGCAGCCGGGGGCGTTGTATACTTGAAGGTCTGGCTTCCGTTGACGAACCTGGGCATCCCTTGCGTGTTTCGCGAAGCGACCGGACTGTATTGCCCGGGCTGCGGCATGACGAGGGCGGCCGTCTCGCTGCTGGAGGCGGACGTGCAGCAAGCGTTCCGGTACAATCCTTTGCTGTTTATTATCGCCCCGATGCTGCTCGCTCATACGCTCGCTTCTCGAGGCGGGCTGCGGCGGACATCCCAGGCGATCCTGTTCGCCGCGGTGACGGCGGCCGTCGCGTTCGGCGTGCTGCGCAACGTCCCGGCATGGGCTTGGCTCGCTCCGACGACATTAGGATCCTAAGAACCGGACCGGTACGCTTCCGATGAAGCGCGCCGGTCCTTTTCGCGTTGGCGGTTGATCTCCGGCCGGCTCGATTATAGAATGGGAGAATATATAATTGGAGGGATCCCTATGATTCAACGCACCGTACTGCTCAAGTTCGCGGAGACGACGACCGAGGAGCAGATGCAGGAAGTCGTTACGCGATTCACAGCCTTGAAGAGCGCGATCGACGGCATCGTGGAAATTCACGCCGGCCGCAATATCGCCGAGCGGAGCAAAGAGTTCCAAGTCGTCTTGATGGTCCGCTTCGCCGACCGCGCCGCGCTCGAGGCGTATACCGTCAACGAGCAGCACCAAGCGGTCGCGGCGTTCATCCGCGAAGTCGGCCGTCTGGACAGCATCGGCGTAGATATCGAATTGTAATTCAAAGCATTGCAACCCCCGGTCCCTCGTAGCCGCGCCGAACCGGCCTGCGCTCGAGGGGCTTTCTTACGCCCTTTCTGGCGCTTGCAAACAAGTGGAATCCTCGGAAGAAGGATCATCAAGGCCTTATTTCCTAGGAAATCGATGCTAGAAATCGATTCCTTTGGTAGATTCAAGGTCTTCCAATCCGCAGATCGCCCCCCTTCCAATCGCCAATTCTTCCTTCTCGTTGCTATAGTCCAAGCTATATTTACAAGGAATTCATATTCTGAAATATAGATTGATAGGGGGTGTATCGAATGAGCCGCTATGTAACGAGAGGCGATATTGCAAGCATCGAGCGCTGGATTCAGAAGCTGGAGAGCGGCGATGCGAAGAAAATTTCGGACGGTTATGTCGCCAAAAAACTAGATTTGCCGTACCGGGTAATCGGCTCCGGAAAGCATAGAATAGTATATGACCTCGAGAACGGGTATGTGTTGAAAGTAGCCAAAGCCGACTCCGGCATTGTCGGCAACGACCGGGAAAAAAGTCTCTATTTCGGGGTGTCGCCGCCGCTGCAAAAGCATCTATGCAAAATTGTCGATTACGGTCACGGCTGGCTCGTGATGGAGAAATTGGACCGTCAGATCCCGAAGGGGGACAGCCATAAAAAGCAATTGGATCAAATCGCTTCGCGGTTTTCGCAATTGCGAATCAAACTATCCGATTTGAAACGGGCGAACCTCCGGTACAACGACGACAAGGACGTCGTCATCGTCGACTACGCCAACTACAAATCGGCATAATCTCCGAAAAAAATACCGCGTCCCGGCCAAGCGGCCAAAGACGCGGTACGCGCGTTTCCGATATAGAACGATTTACCCTCTCTTCTTGCGTGTCATCACGTCGAAAATGACCGCCGCCGCGAGCACGCCGCCGCGAATCATATACTGGTACGAAATGCCTACGCCCAGGAGGTTCATGCCGCTCGAGAGCGATGCCATGACGATCGCACCGATGATGGCGCCCGTCACTTTGCCCACGCCCCCGGCGGAGGAGACGCCGCCGACGTACGCGGCCGCGACGGCGTCAAGCTCGAACAGCGTGCCCGCCGTCGTCGTCGCCGACTGCAGACGCGACGTAAACAAAATGCCGCAAAGCGCCGAGAGCATCCCCATCGAACCGAACACGATGTAGGTGATTTTCTTAACGTTGATTCCGCTCAAATGCGCCGCTTCCGGATTGCTGCCGACAGCGTAAATGTGACGTCCGATGACCGTTCTCGTCGTGAAGAAATGATACACGACGACGACCAGCAGCATAATGACGACCGTCCAAGAGAATCCGTTGTACCCTGCGAGAATCCAAGTGATGTACGCGATGATGGCGGATACGAAGACCAGCTTCAGTACGAAAATCGGCGTCGAGACGACCTCGAACTGGTATTTGAGCTTATTGCGGCGAGCGGCCACTTCGCTGTAAATGTACAGCGCGATGCCCGCGAGGCCCAGCAGAAGCGATAGCAGATGCAGCCCGTTCACGACCGCGAGCGACGGAATGAACCCGTTGCCGATCGCGTTGAAATGTTCGTCCTTAATGATGATCGTTCCGGACTTCTCCGTAATTTGCAGCAGGGCGCCCCGGTAAAAAAGCCAACCCGCCAGCGTCGCCACGAACGACGGAATGCCGATTTTCGCGACGAGCACCCCGTTGACCAAACCGAGGACGACGCCGAGCGCCAAAATGACCGGGATCGTAATCACGACGGGCACGCCCATTTGCGTAAGCATTATGGCCGCGATCGCGCCCATGAATCCCGCCGCGAAGCCGACGGACAAGTCGATATGCCGAATAACGATGACGAGGGTCATGCCGACGGCGAGCACGGCAATATACCCCGTCGCATCCAACAAGTTGCTTATATTTCGGGAGGACATAAACAGTCCGTCCGTCATGATCGTAAAGGTAAGCATGATCACGAACAAGGCGATGTACATGCCGTATTCGCGGATATTCGTCTTGAGTAATCCACGGGCTTCTTGAAGGAAGCCTGTCTGCGTCCCGGTCGCAACGGCCTCCTGCGCACGTTTCAATTCCATGATGTCAACCTCCTATTGCGTAGCTAACTGCATAATTTTTTCTTGATCGGCTTCGGCGATATCCAGTTCCCCTTTGATCTCGCCCTCGGCCATAACGTATACGCGATCGCTCATCCCGAGCACCTCGGGAAGCTCCGACGAAATCATGATGATGCTCATGCCTTCGCTGATCAGCTTGTTCATGATCGAATAGATTTCGAATTTAGCCCCGACGTCGATGCCGCGCGTCGGTTCGTCCAAGATGAGCAGCTTCGGCCCGACGAACAGCCACTTGCCCAGCGACACCTTCTGCTGGTTGCCCCCGCTCAGCTTGCCTACGAGCTGCTCTACGGAAGGCGCTTTGATATACATAGAATTCTTATACTCGTTAGCGACTTTGACTTCTTCGTTGTCGTTGATAATCCCGTTCGAAGCAATGCCCCGCAAATGCGCGGCGGTGATGTTGCTCTTAATGTCTTGGGCGAGGAACAGCCCGTTGCCTTTCCGGTCCTCCGTCACGTAGGCGATGCCCGCCTGAATCGCGTCGCTCGTGTGCGCGAATTTCCGCGGCGCGCCTTCCAGCAGCAGCTCGCCTTGCAGCTTGTAGTCCTTCGGGTTGCCGAAGATGCTGAGCGCCAGCTCCGTGCGGCCCGATCCCATCAGCCCGGCGATGCCTACGATTTCGCCTTTGCGCACGCGAAGGCTGACGTTCTTCGCCACCTGCCGGCCCAGCTTCGGATCGTACGCGGACCAATTCCGCAGCTCGAGGACGGTGTCGCCGAACCGCTTGTCATGCCGTTTCGGATAAATATCCTCGATCTCCCGGCCGACCATGTTTTTAATAATCGTATTTTCCGTAATTTCTCCCTTGGAACCGTCGAGCGTGCAAATCGTCTGCCCGTCGCGAAGCACCGTCGCCGAGTCCGCGATGGAGATGACCTCTTTCAGCTTGTGGGAAATCATGATGCAGGTGATGCCCTGGTTCTTCAACTCTCGCAGCAGCTGGAGCAGGTTCTCGCTGTCGTCCTCGTTCAGCGCCGCCGTCGGCTCGTCGAGAATCAACAGTTTGACGTCCTTGCTGAGCGCCTTTGCGATTTCGACGAGCTGCTGCTTGCCGACGCCTAAATCTTTGACTAGCATTTCCGGATTGACGTCGAGCCGCACCTTTTGGAGCATTTGTCCCGCTTTCGCGATCGTTTGGTTCCAATCGACGATGCCGCCCCGCTTGACTTCGTTGCCTGCGAAAATATTTTCATATACCGTAAGGTCCGGGAAGAGCGCCAGCTCTTGATAAATGATGACGATGCCCGTTTTGACGCTGTCGGAGATCTTGCCGAATTTCTGCACTTCGCCCTCGAACACGATGTCCCCTTCGTACGTGCCGTAAGGGTAAACGCCGCTGAGCACTTTCATCAACGTCGACTTTCCCGCTCCGTTTTCGCCGATCAGGCAGTGGATCTCGCCTTTTTTTACTTTGAAATTGACGTTGGAGAGCGCCTTGACCCCCGGGAATTCTTTGGAGATGTTTCGCATTTCTAAAATGTATTCGCTCATCGTTTTCCCCCCTTCACCCTTGCCGCAATGACAATTGCGGAATAGCGATAGAAAGGTCTATCGCTATTCCGCGCCGCGCATCTCTATTGATTACAGTCCGGTAAACTCGCTTGCTTCGTAGTAGCCGGAGTCGATCAGTTCGGCTTTTACGTTGTTCTTGTCGACGACGATGACGTCGGTTTGCTTCGCCTTCACGTCGATGGTGCCGTTGTTGTACGAACCCGTCGTTTCCGGCGTGTTGCCGTCGAGGATCGATACCGCCATGCCCATCGCGTCCTTCACCAGCGTACGCACGTCTTTGAATACCGTCATCGATTGCTTGCCGTCGATAATATATTGGATGGATGCCTTCTCCGCGTCTTGGCCCGTGACGAGGTAGCTCGTTACGGCGCTGTCCGTCCCGAATACGTCGGCGATCGAGCGGGCCGTGCCGTCGTTCGGCGCCAAAATCGCGACATTGCCTTTCATGTCGGCCGGCGCGGCCGTCAAGTGCGTTTGCGCTTTGTTTTTCGCTTCGTTCGGATCCCAGTTCGTCGTGACTTGGCCGATGATGGCGCCCAGCTGGTCGCGAGTCAGTTCAGCCGTACCTTTCAGAGCTTCCGCCTCGCTGGAGTTTGCGATTTTGAACGTGCCGTCCGCGATTTTCGGCTGGAGCACTTTCCATGCGCCTTCGAAGAACAGGAACGCGTTGTTGTCGGACGCGGCGCCTGCGTACAGGTACAGCGGAACGCCCGTGCCTTGCGCGTTGTCGACCAGGTATTGCGCTTGCGCCGCGCCGACCGCGAGGCTGTCGAACGTGACGTAGTAGTCGACCGCGTCCGTGTTCGTAATCAGACGGTCGTACGCGATGACCGTGATGCCTTCCTTCTTGGCCGCTTCGACCGCCGCCGCCGCCGCCGCGCCGTCGTGCGGGCAGATGATCAGCACTTGGATGCCCTTGTTGATGAGCGTCTCCACGTTCTCCTTCTCTTTCGCGGAGGAGCCTTGGCTGAACAAAATTTCCGTCGTATACTTCGTGCCGGACAACGCGTCTTTGAACCGCTGTTCGTCCTGCACCCATCTCGGCTCGTCTTTCGTCGGCAGCACGATGCCGACGCTCACTTTGGCGCCGCTTCCGCTGTTTCCGCAAGCTGCGGCGATTACGCCAACCATCAATACGACCAGCATCAGAGCAATCGGCTTGATGAATCTTTTCATTTTTATAACCCCTCTCGAAAATGTGTGTGTGGTTTGCTTGCTTACACGTTCACTATATCACCGGCTGCGGGCTGTGAAAGCGCTGCATTATAGCACTCTTTTAATATCGTCTTCACTTTTTTAATCTCCTTGCGGAGATACACCTCTGAATTTGGAAACCGCCTCCTTCAATGCCAGCACCATGGCAGCCAGCCACTCGGCTTGCGCGGACACCTCCATGAGCGAGTTCATCTGCGTCTCGACAGAGGAGGCGATTTCCTGCGTGGAAGCCGTCGTCTGCTCGCTGACGGACGCGATCGTTCCGATCGACGCGACGACCGTCCCCCGCAGCGCCTCGACGGTCTCGATCGTCCGAACTTCGTCCTCGATATGGCGCTTGATCATGTCGAGCGACTCGCTCATCGTTCGCATCGAACCGCTGACGAGCGCGACCGCCTCCTTCTGCGTCCGGTTGACCTCGTTCGTGCGGCCGACCACCGAGACGAGCTCGTCGGTTTGCGTCAGGATGGACGAAATCGTCCGTTGGATATGCTGGGCCGAAGCCTTCGTCTGCTCCGACAGCTGTCTGATTTCGTTCGCGACGACCGCGAATCCTCGGCCGTGCTCGCCCGCCCTCGCCGCTTCGATGGAGGCGTTGAGGGACAAGATGTTCGTCTGTTTCGCGATGTCGGCAATGGCTGTCGTTACGGAAAGAATCGTTTGCGATTGGCGATGGAGATCCTCGACCAGTTCGGTCACCTGACCGAACGCTCGATCGACCTGAAGATACGCGCGCTCCAAATGGCCGACTTGGTCGTTGCCAGAACGAACTTGCTCTCCCGCCGCCGCGAGGGTGCGCTCGATCGCTTCCGATTGCTCGACCAGCGTCTCGACGGACCCGCTCAACCGACGGACGGCGTCCGCGCTTCGCTCCGCCTCCGCGGATGCGTCCGCCGCGCCGGCCGCGATCTCCTCCGCCGCCCGAGCCACCTCCGTGCCGGACACGACGTTCGCGCCGGAGATTCTCGCCACGACGCCCGCGGACTCCTCTACGGCCGCGACGCTGTCGTGTACTTGTCGAATCAGCGCCCGCATGCTCCGCAGCATCCCGTTGTAGCTCTCTGCCAACTCGCCGATCTCATCCTGCTGACCGTAATCGAATTCGGTCGTCAAATCCCCCTCGGCGGTTTTGGCGATGACCGATCGCAGCTGCCGGATCAGCTTTACGAGCCGGGCGGCGAGGTAGAACGCGGCAAGCGCGCCGATGCACAAGCCTCCGGCCAGCGCCAGCGCGCTCGTGCGAAGGAAATCGAGCATATCGCGGTACAGCGCATGTTTGTCGATGAAGGAGACAACCGTCCAATTCATCGCGTACACGAAAGACACTTCCCCCCTATAATCGATGCCTTCCCAGCGGAAAGCGAGCCCGGTTCGCTGGCCATCGGCGATGTCTCGCACCCAGGCGAACGTTTCCTCCATCGTCGATGCGTCCGGCAACACGTCCGCGGCGGCTGGCCCGCCGCTTGCCCCGGGGTCGATATTTCTTCCTTCCATCCCTTGCAGGAAGGAGGTTACGATACGGCCTTGATTGTCGTAGACGACCAACTTGTTCTTGCCGAACTTTTCGTTCGATTCCCGCAGCTGGCCGATCCCTTGCAAGTCGATGTCGTAGCCGGCGACGCCGATCCACCGCTCTCCGGAACGAACGGGCGTCACGACCGAGACCGTCATCCGGCCGGCATGCTCGTCCCAACGCACGTCGGTCCATGCCGTGTCCTCCGTCTGGAGGGCGAGCTTGTACAGGTCGGATGCTCTGGCGTCTCCTCGATCCCGCTCCGGCAACGGGTGCGCGAGCAGCTTGCCTGTCGAGGCCGGTATGAAATAGACGCTTAGCAGTGACTGATCTTGAGTTGCGGTCGCCCGCAGCAATTCGGCGATCGCATCCTCCGTCTCCTTCGTTTCCGAGTCTGCACCCGAGATCTCGATCATCTCCGCGACGTACTCGACGGACTTTTCGTATTGCCCGATCATCATCCGCATTTCCCTGGTAGCGCTTTCAACCTGAACCGCGTTGCCGTCCGCGAACGCCCGTTGGAGAGACGATTGCATGGTAGCGAAGAGCATCATTGTGGATCCCAGCAGCGCGACAAGAACGGCCGCCGAAATCAACGCCATCCATTTGAACCGAAGCGAGCGTCTGTCGATGGGAAATGTTATTCGCATAGCGGACCCCCCTGATTTTGTTTCTTAGGTAGAGTAGAGCCCCCACATTGTAAATCGACTCGCGGAACCTATGACGCGCGATTCTATGAACAAATTTGTTATACGTAGCATTTTTTTGCGGTTTGGCGCGAAGAACGCCTTCCCGCCGGCTTCCTCCAGTTTCGCCGCGCACTTTCCACTCCGCCACTCCGCCTCGACGCGCACTCCTCCAACCGCACATCATTTGCGCTATTCCCGCCGAACCGCACAAAATATGTGCTGCCAGCCCGGCGCCGCCTCCCTCTCGCACACATTCCACGCCAAATCCACCCCTCCGCCTCGCCGCGCACTCCCCGAACCGCACAATATTTGCGCTCTTCCCGCCGAACCGCACAATATTTGTGCTGTCAGCGCGGCGCCGCCTCCCTCTCGCACACATTCCACGCCAAATCCACCCCTTCGCCTCGACGCGCACTCCCCCAACCGCACAATATTTGCGCTCTTCCCGCCGAACCGCACAAATATTGTGCGCTCCCGACAGGAGACGCCCGGCAGCCGACGCAAAAAAAACCGCCCGGGCACATTCCCGGACGGTCTCGCATCGCATCGTACCGCTATTTCGTTTCTACACTCCTATAAACATCTTCCCGCTTATGAAACCCGTCGGCGATGATCGTCTCGTCGACCGTCGACCGGTCGACGGCGATCGGCTCGAGCAGCAGCGACGGCACCTCGATCTTCCCGTTGCTGATCGTCCGGTTCGCCGTCGCGGCCTCGCCCGTCGCCAGCTTCACCGCCAGCTCGGCCGCCGCCTGCGCCAACGCCTTAATCGGCTTATACACCGTCATCGTCTGCCGGCCTCCGACGATATGCTGCGCCGCCGTCAAATCCGCATCCTGCCCCGCGACCGGCACCTTGCCCGCCAGCCCTTGCTCCGCCAACGCCCGAATGACCGCGTCGGCCGTCGCGTCGTTCGCCGCGATGACGGCGTCGACGTCGTTGCCGTTCGCCGCCAGCGCCGCTTGCATGTTGGCGTACGCGTTCGCCGTCACCCAATTGTCCGTCCACTGATCGTACACGATACGGATGTCCCCGCGGTCGATCAACGGCTGGAGGACGTGGAACACGCCCTTCTTCAGAAGGCGCGCGTTGTTGTCCGTCTCCGCCCCTCCGATATAGACGTAATTCCCCCGAGGCACCAGCTTCGTAATGGCCAGCGCCTGCAGCTCCCCGACCCGCTCATTGTCGAAGGAAACATACATATCGACGCTCGCATTCCGCACCAGCCGGTCGTATGCGAGCACCTTGATGCCGGCCGAGTGCGCTTTCTCCACGATCGTTGCCATCGCCTCGGCGTTATGCGGCACGACGACGAGCAAATCGATCCCTCGGCTGATCAGCGTTTCGGCTTGCGCGATTTGCAGCGCGTCGTCCCCGTTCGCCGCCATAATGTCCACTTGCGCGCCTAACGACTCCGCCGCCGCTTTGAACAGCTCCCGATCCTTCAGCCACCGCTCCTCCAGCAGCGTATCCATCGAAAACCCGATTTTCACCTTGCCCGCGCGGGCCTGTTCGCCGCCCGGCGCCGTTGCCCCCTCCTCCGAGGGAGCGGAGGCGGCGGGTTCGGGCTGCCGTTCGGCGCCGCCGCCATCTTCGCATGCCGACACGACCGCGACCGTCCCGAACGCCAACAATAACAAGCTTCCGTAAAGCATCATCCTGCCCCGAGACCGAAGCCGTCTCATCGTTTACCCCCCCTTTCCGCACTGCGCCAACTCTAACCCTAGCCTGATTCCGCTATACCGATTCTTTCCTTCCTTGCAAAAGCGCTTTCCGATATTCCGTCGGCGACAGCTCGCACATCTTCTTGAACACTTTGCTGAAATAGTTCGGGTCGTGGTATCCGACTTCGAACGTGATTTCCTTCAAGCTTTTCTCCGGATCGGCCATCAGCCGCTTCGCCTTTTCGATGCGGCATTCCGTCAAAAAATCGATATAGTTGATGCCGAGCTGCTCTTTGAACATTTTACTGATGTAAAAAGGACTCAGCCCCACCCGCTTGCCGATCGCCTCCAACGAAATATCCTCGTGCGAGTGCTCCTCGATAAACTGCTTAATCCGTTGAATCGTATCCGGCTCGAGCCGGCTGTAATGTTCCGCGTACGCCTCCCGCAGCCGATCCACGATCAGACCCGTTTCGGCCCGCAGCTGCCGGTAATCCTGCGCTTGGAACGAGTACACCGGCGCTTCCGCGTCGACGCCCATGTCGTTCAGCATCCGGGACGCGACCCATAGCAGCTCCAGCATGCGCTGCTGCGCCAACACTAAATTCGCGCCTTCCCGCTCATACCGTTCGATGACGTCCATCACGTTCGCTCTCACCGAATCCCATTGGCCGAGACGGACGTCGTCGAGCAGCTGTTTTTCCCGCTGTTTGCCCGCAGCCGATGCGGCCGCGGTCGCGCTCGCCGCGTTCCGGGTCGGGACGTCCTCGTAAAATCGGTATTTGACAGCCGTCGTCGTATCCATCGAAGCGGCGAGCGACTCTTGGTACGACTGCCGAATTTGCTGCAGCGAAGCGCACACCCCGCCGATGCCGACGAACCAGCCGGCCCCGCGTACCGCGCCTGCCGCGGACAAAATGTCCTGCGCGAGCGAAACCGCCTGCGAACGGAACGACCGGTTCGGCTCGCGAAAGACGATGATCGGAATATGACGGCCGTACATCGCGCCGACCCAGCCGCAGCCCGCCTGCCGCACCTTCTCCTTCACCGCGGAATACAGCGACTCCGAGCCCGGCGGCAGCGTTACGTTCATGACGAACATTTCGTTCGCCGTCCGCGTATCCAGCAGCCCGACCAACTCCTCCAGATGCACCTCGTGGACGTGGTCGAACAGCAGCTGCGTCACGACGTCGGTTTCGACGAGCGGCATCGCCTTCTTCAGCGCGGCCTGCTGCAGCAGGGCGATCTCTTGCGTTTTGCGTTCCTCTTCGATTTGCTTGAGCACCTTGCCTACGGTCTCTACGATTTCGCGCGCTTTGCTCGGCTTCAGCAGATAGTCTTTCACGCCGAGCTTAATCGCTTGCCGCGCATATTCGAACGTGTCGAACGCGGTCACCATAATATAGCGAATGTCGGGATGATCCGCGGCGATCCGCTCGACGGTTTCGAGACCGTTCATCCCGGGCATCTTAATATCCATTAAAATGACATCCGGCCGAAACGACCCAACCCGTTCCAGAGCCGTTTTCCCGTTCGGCGCCTCTTCGATCTCCAGATCGGGAAACCCTTTCCTTAAGATCGCATGCAGCCCTTCCCGTTCGATCCGCTCGTCATCCACGATCAGGACTTTGAACATACGCATCGTTTCCCCTTATCTTCGGTAATTTCAAGATGATTTTCGTTCCCGCGCCGCCGCTCTCGATATCCAGCACGTCCGGGACGCCGTAAAACAGCCGCAACCGCTTCACCACGTTGCTGAAACCGATGCCGGTCGAGTGGCTTTCCGTCTCGACCGCATCGCCGCCTTCCAAAATGCTGCGAATCGTCGACGCCGCGATGCCCGGTCCGTCGTCCTCGATTTCGACCGTCACCCGATCCTCGCCGTCGAGAACCCGGAACCATATGACGCCGCCCTCCTCCCGAGGCTCGACGGAATGAATGACCGCGTTCTCCACGATCGGCTGCAGCGTCAATCCCGGAATTTGCACGTGCAAGCACGAGTCGTCGATGTCGGTGTAAAATTGCAGCCGCTCCGAAAACCGGGCTTTTTGAATCTCGATATACTGGTTCAGCACCCTCACTTCGTCGTACAGCGTCACCGAACGGTCCAACCGCTTCAAGTTGTACCGGAGAAGGCCCGCAACGTTCACGAGCAAATCGCTCGTTTCCTCCGACCCTTCCAAATACGCCTTCTTCGAAATCGTGTCGAGCGTGTTGAACAAGAAGTGCGGATTGATCTGGCTCTGCAAGCTGCGCAGTTGGCTTTCCTGGAGCAGCAGTTTGCTTTGTTGAAGCTCCTTTTCGAGCTGGGCCTTCTCCTGAATTTCGACGATTAGGTTATTGATGTTAATCCGCATGCGGTCGAACATTTTGGCGAGGAACGAAATTTCGTCGTTCGATCCCACCTCGATTTTCAAATCGAACCGGCCGCGAGACAGCTCTTTGGCCGCCTGAATCAGCGTGAGCACCGGTTTCGTAATACTGAGGGAAAACCAATACGTGAACACCGCCAGCGAGAACGTAATCAGCAGCAGCAGCCACACGCCAAGCCTCTTGAGCGCCTCCGACTGCTCGATGATGCCTCGGTAAAACCGGTCGTACGTTTTGAGTTCTTTGTCGATCAGCGTGAGCGTCATTTCCGAAATGTACATGGAAATGCGCGTCGCCTCCGCGAACGCCCGGGTCGAAGCTTCGTCGTCCTTCTCCTCCTGAAACAGGAGCGAACGGTCCGTCGCCTCGACGAGGCTGTCGATTAGATGAATATAATTGCTCAGCTCGAAATCGTTATCGGCGTTCCGAAGGCTGTACACACTGTACTTCAACTGACGAATCGCATCCTTGCTCGCCTGCAGCTGCTCCAAGTGACCCGGCGTCGGCGAAAGCAAATAGTTGTTCAACGACGTCACGACGCGCTGACTGGCGATCGTCACTTCGTTCATCTGCAAATATCGCTGCAGAATGTCATTGTACTGGTCCTGGGTTTTCTGGTTATAGTACGTCAGCGCGATCCAAATGGCCGCCATGATGCTGAGAACGACGGAGGCGAGAACCCAAATTTTCTTCTGGATGCTGGTCATGGCGCGTCCTTCGCTTTCAACATCCGAATGTCGGTGAAATAACCTTCCGTCTTCAGCGGTACCGCCTCGCCTTTCAACCACTGCACCATCAGTCTTACGCTCGTGCGCCCCATCGTCTCGGGCGACTGCTCGATCATGCCGTCGAGCGTCCCTTCCTCCAGCAGCGTCAGCGATTCCGGGCTGTCGTCGAACGAATAAATATGGTACGGCTCGATTTGGGAGCGCTTCCCGATTTCCTGAATCATCGCCGAGGCGATGTTCGCATTAAGCGCGATGAAGGCGTCTGCATCGGGGTGACGGTTCAAGACGTCTCGCGTCGCCGCGATGACCCGCTCGCGCGTATCCGATGTTTCCGTATACACCGTCTCGATGTTCGGATATTCCCTCAGCGCATCCTGGATCCCGTCCAAACGCTGCTTCTGGTAATGCTGCTGCCGGCTGCCGCCGAGCAGGATCACCTTGCCCTTCGGCCCCATGTCCGCCGCCAGCTCCTCCCCCACCAAACGACCCGCCGAAAAGTGATCGGACCCGACGTACGTGCGGCGCAGGCTGTCCTGCATCGGCACGTCGTTCGCGACCGTTATGATCGGAATGCCGTACAACCCGGCTTGAATTTTCGTCAGCTCCTTGAACTCGTCGGTATCGAGTCCCTGCACGATAATGCCGTCGACTTTCGACGCGATAGCGATTTCAATTTTCTTCAGGAAATCGTCTTCGTTCTTGCCGTAGCTCCCCCATACCTGAAGACTGGCTCCGTCCCGCATCGCTTGCTCGAGCGCGCCGGCGCCGACTTGGTCCCAGAACGGCGTCTCCAGCTCTTGGGTAATCAGCACGAGGCGGTACCGAGCCTGCTGCTCGTCCAAGGCGCGCGGCATCGGCCACCCGGACCGGAACGCTTCGCCCGCCGATACGAATGTAAAGTAGCATAGGACCCCTGCGATCAGTCCTAGCACGATTATGGCCGTCCTGCGCATCGCAACGACCCCCTTATCTCATGGAACTAGTTCCATCATATCATCTTCGTCCGATTGTTCAATCGAGTTCCCTTCCGCCGGATATGCAAAAATGATTCCAAGCTTGGGCCGCAACGCCAAAAAGCCTGCAGCTTCGTCCACGGAGGACAAAGACTGCAGGCCGCCTAACGAACTGGCGCTGAGCGGATTATTGCAAGGAGATCGTTCGACCCGTCGCTTGCGATTCGAACGCGGCGAGGATTACCTTCAGCGAACGAAGCCCTTCTTCGCCGGAAATGCTCGGCGGCGTCTGCGTGACGATGGAGGTAACGAACGCGTCGATGACGCCGCTGCTCGTTTGGCGCGTGTTCGTCGCGATCGCGCCGACTTGGTAGCGCTCGACGGAACCGTCGCGCAGCTCGACGATCACTTGATCTTCCGGATGCGTGCCGATCTTCATGACGCCGTTCTCGCACCACAGCACGGTGCTGTTGTCCTCGCCGCGGTAGTACGTCCAGCTCGCCACCAGCGTGCCGATCGTGCCGCTGCTCATCCGCAGCACGCACGTCGCGTTATCGTCGACTTCCGTGCCTTCTTTGTGCAGCGTGCCGATGAACGCCGCCACTTCGGACACTTCGTCGCCCAACAAATAGCGGATCAGGTCCGACTTATGGACGCCGAGGTCGCCCATCGCGCCCATAATCGCTTCTTCCTTGCGGAAGAACCAGCTGACGCGTCCGTCGACGCTCCAGCCTTCCGGTCCCGGGTGGCCGAACGACGTGCGGAACGTCAGCACTTTCCCGAGGCGCCCCGTGTCCAGTATTTCCTTCGCCTTCACGTGCGGCGGCATGAGCCGTTGGTTGTGTCCGACCATCAGGTACACGTTGTTTTTCTTCGCCGCTTCGATCATGGCGAGGCCTTCTTCTTCCGTCGCGGCCATCGGCTTCTCGACGAGGACGTGCGCGCCCGCGTTCGCCGCGGCGATCGACACCTCCGCGTGCAGCGCGTTCGGCGTGCAGACGCTGACCGCGTCGACTTTCTCTTCCTTCAGCAGCGTTTGGTAGTCGGCATACGCCTTCCCGCCGTGTTCGGCCGCGAACTTCTCCGCCCGTTCCAGCACGGGATCGCAGAACGCGACGATTTCAACGTTCGGATTGGCGGCGTATTCGGGGATATGGCGATATTTCGCGATCGACCCGCAGCCGATGACGGCGACTTTGATTTTGCTCATGGATAAGGTCACTCCTCTTGAAAAATATATAATAGTTTATACGAGCGATAAATAGTTTTGCTTGACCCAGTTCATGCTGTTTTCCACGCTTTGGAGCGGCGGGTTTTGATGGCTGAAGTCTTGCTCCACGACGAGCCATTCCACGCCGGCGTCGGACGCCGCCGCAATGACCTCCTTCAGCGGAACCTCGCCCAGCCCGAGCTCCAGCGTGACCATCCGAAGGTTCAAATTGACGCCGATCTGCTGCTCGATTTTCTCGTTGAACGCTCGAATCGCATCCTCGTCCCGGTTGAAGTCCTTCAGGTGCAGCAGCGGCAGCCGCCCGGCGTACTTCTCGATGTAAGCCAGCGGATCGACCCCGGCGTACTTGACCCAGCATACGTCCATCTCCACCTGCACGGCTTCCGGCGACGTGCCGGAGTAAATGGCGTCGAAGACGTATTCTTCGCCGATGTTCATTTCAAATTCGAATGCGTGGTTATGATAAGCGAACGTAAGCCCCTGTTTTTTCACCTCGGCGCCGACTTCCGAGAAGAAAGCGATGATTTGCTTCCAATCCTCCGGCGTGCGGCGTTCGTCGTCGGCGACGTACGGGCAAATCAAATAGCGGCCGCCGATCGTTTTCAAATAATTGATTTCGCCTTGCAGGTCCTCGCGCAGCCGCTGCAAGCTCACGTGGCTGCCGATCGCTTGAAGCCCCGTTTCGCGGAGCAGTTCCTTCATGCTGTCGGCCGACAAGCCGCCGTACCCGGCGAATTCCACGCCCTCATATCCGAGCGCAGCCACCTTGCGCAGCGTTCCTGGAAAATCAGCCTTCGTTTCATCGCGTAACGTGTACAATTGCAAGCCTATGCCCATTCTTCTCATGAGGGACACTCCTATAACCGGATGATTGCTTATTACGACTTCATTATAATGTAAACGGTTTATTTAGGAAATGGACGATATGCTTTGTACATGTACTATCTGGCTATTTTTCTAGGCAACTGCCTTTCGAAAGGCGCAAAAAAGGGGCGGCCACCCCGCCCCTTTCGGCCTTCAAGTGCCGCAGAACGTGCGATACGGCCGCTCGGAGCGCGGCGGCAGCGCGCAGTACTCCTCCTGCTCCGGCGCGTACGCATACGGCCGCGACAGCGCCGCCAGCAGCCGCTCCATCACGCCGTAATCGCCGCGCTCCGCCGCCGCCAGCGCCTCTTCCACGCGATGGTTGCGCGGGATGACGGCCGGGTTGCTGCGCCGCATCAGCTCGCGCGCTTCGGCCTCCGACTCGGCCTGCCTGCCGAGCCTCGCCTTCCAGCGCTCCTGCCATGCGGCGAACTCGGCCGCTCCCCCCATCGCCGTATCCTCGGGCTTTCCGAGCGTCAGCGCGCGGAACGTGTTCGTGTAGTCGGCCTGATATTTTTGCATCATCATCAGCAAATCCGCGACGAACGTCTCGTCCTCCGGCTCCTCGCCGAACAGCCCGAGCTTCGCGCGCATCCCGGCCGACCAATGCCGGTTGAACAGCCCGGAAAACTCGCCCAGCGCATCTTCCGCCAGCTTGACGGCTTCGTCCTCGTCCTCGTGCAGCAGCGGCAGCAGCGCTTCGGCGAAGCGGGCGAGGTTCCAAGCGGCGATGTACGGCTGATTGCCGTATGCGTAGCGGCCTTGCGTATCGATGGAGCTGAACACCGTCGCCGGGTCGAACGTATCCATGAAGGCGCACGGGCCGTAGTCGATCGTTTCGCCGCTGACGGTCATGTTGTCGGTGTTCATTACGCCGTGGATGAAGCCGACCAGCTGCCACCTCGCGACGAGGGCCGCCTGCCGCTTGATCAGCTCCCGCACGAGCGCCAGGTATCGGTTCTGCTCCGGCTCGATCTCCGGATAATGGCGGCGAATCGCATAGTCCGCCAGCGCGCGGAGATCGTCCGTCGTTCCCCATCTCGCGGCGTATTGGAACGTGCCCACGCGCAGGTGGCTCGAAGCCACGCGCGCCAGCACGGCGCCGGGCAGCGCCGTCTCGCGGTACACCGACTCGCCCGTCGACGCCACCGCCAAACTTCGCGTCGTCGGGATGCCGAGCGCATGCATCGCCTCGCTGACGATGTACTCCCGCAGCATCGGACCGAGCGCCGCCCGGCCGTCCCCGCCGCGGGAATACGGCGTCCGGCCCGAACCCTTCAATTGAATGTCCACCCGGTTCCCTGCCGGCGTGATCTGCTCGCCGAGCAGCAGCGCCCGGCCGTCCCCCAGCATCGTGAAATGCCCGAACTGGTGGCCCGCGTACGCCTGCGCCAGCGGTTCGGCGCCCTCGGGAACGCGGTTCCCCGCGAATACTTCCGCGCCTTCTCCCGCCCGCAGCGCCTCCGCGTCGAGCCCCAGTTCGGCGGCCAGCGGTTCGTTCAGCGCGACGAGCTTCGGCGACGGCGCGGGCGACGGCCCCTGCTTCGTGTAAAACACCTCCGGAAGCCTAGCGTAACTGTTATCGAAATTCCACCCGACGGGCGATTGTTCGGTATGTTCTGCCATGCGGAGCTCCTTTTCCATCCCATAGATTCGAATGTAGTGTTTTCCGTTGCGCGAATTATCAATCATAAGATATTTCGATACGTCCGCGCTCTAGTCCTTTATCTTACCCTAACCGGAAGCCGGGGTTCCGCGCAAAAAAGTCCCGATCCGCTCCGGACCGGGACTTCCCTTATTTATAATTTCAACGTCCGCTTCAAAAACTCCCTCGTGCGCTCTTCCTTCGGGCTCCCGAAAATTTGCTCCGGCGGCCCTTCCTCCGCGATGACGCCCTTGTCCATAAACACGACGCGGTCCGACACTTCCCTCGCGAATTCCATCTCATGCGTCACGATCAGCATCGTAAGGCCCGATTCGGAGAGCTCCTTCATGACCTTCAGTACCTCTCCGACCATCTCCGGATCAAGCGCCGAGGTCGGCTCATCGAACAGCAGGACGTCCGGCTCCATGGCGAGCGCCCGCGCGATGGCGACGCGCTGCTTCTGCCCGCCCGACAGCTGCTTCGGCTTCGCGTGCAAATACCGTTCCATGCCGACGACCCCGAGGAACCGCTTCGCGATTTGCTCCGCCTCCGCTCTCGACCGCTTCAGCACTTTCATTTGGCCGACGACGCAATTGCCGAGCACGTCGTGGTTGTCGAACAAGTTGAACTGCTGAAACACCATGCCCAGCTTCCGGCGGTAAGCGGCGATATCGTGCCGGCCTTCGAGAATATTTTCGCCGTTGAACACGATGCGGCCGCCGCTCGGCGTCTCCAACAAGTTGATACAGCGAAGCAGCGTCGACTTGCCGGAGCCCGAGGAACCGATGATCGAGACGACCTCGCCTTTGCGAACCGAAAAATCGATATCCTTGAGCACCTCGTGGGTACCGAACGTTTTGCTTAAATGTTGAATTTGTATGATGTCCCTCATGCGCTTCTCCTCCTTCCTCGGGTTATCTAGCCGGCGTTTTCGCTTCGATATCGCGAATCATTTCGTAGCTGTTAGGACCTTCCAGCTTCCGCTCGAAGTACAGCAAAATCCGCGACACCGTGATCGTCATGACCAAATACAGCACGCAGGCGACGAAGAACGATTCGAAATACCGAAAATTGTTGCCCGCCACCGATTTCGTTTGGAAAAACAGTTCCGAGACGGATATAACGTTCAAAACGGAAGTATCCTTAATATTGATGACGAATTGGTTGCCCGTCGCCGGCAAAATGTTGCGGATCACCTGCGGCAGCACGACGTTCCACATCGTTTGGAAATGGGTCATGCCGAGCGCATGCGCCGCTTCGAACTGCCCTTTGTCGATCGAGGCAATGCCGCCGCGGACGATCTCCGCCATATAGGCGCCTGTGTTGATCGAAACGATGAACACAGCCGCCAACAGCCGATCCGCGTCGATGCCGAACGCCATGGCCGATCCGTAATAAATGACCATCGCCTGTACGATCATCGGCGTGCCGCGGAAAAATTCGATATACGCGACCCACAGCGCGTTGATGATTTTGAGCGCCGTCCGTTTCACGCCCCGCTCCGGCAGCGGAATCGTGCGAATGACGCCCGCCAGCAAGCCGATGAGCGCGCCCAGAATCGTGCCGAGCAGCGCGATCCACAGCGTCGCGACCGCCCCTCGCAAAAACATGGGCCAATTATCAACGACGATCTTAACGATCCATTCGAAGCTCATGTGTTGCCTCCTCTAACCATAAAACCGACTGCAACAAGGAGCTGCAGCCGGTTCGTAATGTCGATATTATTCTGCCGCCGGTTGATTTTGGATCGCCGCATCCATCAGGCGCGTGCGCTCCTCTTCCGAAATGCCCGCCAAAATTTCGTTGATCCGCGTCGCCAGCTCGCTGCCTTTCTTCAGGCCGACGGCGATCGCCGTGTCGTCTTCGGAGGTTGCGAACCCTTCCTCGAACTCTACCATCGCGAAGTTGTCGTTAGCCGCCGATGCGCTCACCGCCTCCGGCCGCTCGGACACGTAGCCATCGATGACGCCGGACTCGAGCGCCACGCGCATCGCCGCGAAGTTGTCCATCGCCGGCTGCTTGTTCACGCCTTCGATTTGGTCGATGACGGAGTAATGGAATGTATTCAATTGTGCCGTCACTTTCGCGCCTTTGAAGTCCTGAATCGACTTCGCCGTTTCGAACGGGCTGCCTTTTTTCACGACCATGACCAAGTGGGACTTGTAGTAGTTATCCGTGAAATCGATCGTTTCCTTGCGCTCCGCCGTCGGCGACATGCCCGCGATGATCGCGTCGATTTTGCCGGATACGAGCGCGGGAACGAGGCCGTCCCACTCCGTTTTGACGATGACCAGCTCTTTGCCCAGGCCTTCGGCGATTTTCTTCGCGATTTCGACGTCGTATCCGCCGGCGTATTCCGCGCTGCCTTCGATTTGGACCGCGCCGTTCGAATCGTCCGACTGCGTCCAGTTGAACGGAGCGTAAGCCGCTTCCAGTCCGACTTTGAACGTGCCGTTCCCTTCCTCGGCCGGTGCCGTCGCCGCCGGGCTTTCGCTCGCGCCGCCGCCGCAGCCCGCCAATACGAGAAGCACGGAAATCATAAGTGCCGCTACAGATGTCTTCATTTTCATTGTGATCCTTCTCCCCTTGAATGATATTATTGTCCACTGATCAAAACAAAAGCGGCCTGAGATCGACTCAGGCCGCGTAAGCGCCCAAAATCCCTCTCTTCCCCAATGAGATAGCGCAACTTCGCGAACCGGGACGTCCGCGAAGACAGTTCTGCAGCTCTTAACTGCAGACCCAGCGCACAAGAGCCGAGCTTTCCTTGCGCGCTTCGGCGATATGTCCTTCTCCCTAGCATCTTCGCTGCTCCAACTCCGCTAAAGACTGTTACATATCGCGCCTCTACCCCACTAATGAAAAGTGAGGTTCTATGAAATTATGAAATAAAGTCTACAATCTCGATATAGTTCTGTCAACCTAAGTAAAGCTGGAAAGCCGCGGCCGAAAGCCTACGACGGTAAGCCCGGGCACCCGCGGCACGCACCCGGGCCGGCACTCCAAGAACGAAAGCAAGGCGCCCTCCAGGCGCCCCGCACGTTCCCCTCATTTCGCCTTGCCATGCCGGCTCTCGAGAATCCGCTTCGCTTCCTGCAGATCCTTCAGATTCGCTTTCCGCATCGCCGCCGCCATGAGCGGAGCGAAGAGCTTGAAGAATGCGCCGGGCTCCCCGCGATTCCGAAGCTTCATCCGCGTGCCCCCGTCGCCGGCGTCGCTCCACTCGTACGTCGTCTCCATCGGGAACGGGCCTTCCGCCGTGCGCATGACCAGCTTTTCCGAGCGGACGTATTCCGCGACCTCGTTTACATACACGAGCTCGCGGCCTAAGAAGCGCGCTTTGAATGCGATTCGCGTGCCGACTTGCAGCGGTTTCGGCGTCCGCCACTCCGCGCTCCGGATATTCTTATACCATTCCGGCGCGCGGTCCGGGTCGGCTGTATAGGCGGCTGCTTCGTCGCGGGGACATTGAATGACGATTTCCGTTCGGACGTCGACCACCGGAACACCTCCAGCAAAAATGAGCTTTATTATATCTTGCCCGCGGCTCCCCGAACAAACAATGCCCCGCGGGATTTCCCCGCGAGGCATCGAACCTTCCCGCTCCTATTCTGCAAAACCGTCCAGCTGCTGCCTCTTCAAATCCTTCACGACCAGATCCGCCAATACCATGGCGCCGTCGCGGTTGAAGTGGAGCCAATCCCCCGTCTTATACAGCAGCGTGGTTTCCTCCGGCCCGATCTGCGTGAAATACGCCGAGCTTAGCACGTTCAGGTCGACGAGATGCACGCCCTGCTCCTGCGCCAAGGCGATCGTCGCATGCCGGTAAAAATCTTCCTCCGCGTAATGCACCACGTTCGTCCCTTGCGTCGTCCAGCTGATGGCGCGCCCCTGCGGCGTCACGAGCACGACCGCCGCCCCCTTCGCCTTGACCGCCTTCACGATGTCCCGCATATAACTGGCGAACTGCTCCTCCGAATACCGCTTCTCATCGTTGATACCCATCTCGAGCAGGAAATAATCGCCCGGCTTGATATACTTAAGCACCGTGTCCAGCGGCCCGCCGTATAAGAACCCTTGCGCGACTTGACCGGCCGTGGCCATGTTCCGGACGACGAATTCGTCCAAGTTCACGAACTGCGGCAGCACCTGTCCCCACCCGACCAATTCGTCGCTGTCCTTCGGATAATAGTTCGCCACGGTCGAATCGCCGCCGACCCAAATCGTACGAGGCATCTCATGGCTGTTCGACACCTTCGTAATTTCCAGCGCCGACAACGTATAAGCGGAGCCCCCCGCCCCGGCGGTGACGATCACGTTCAGTTGCCCGTCCTTCACCGGGATCAGCACGGCGTCGGACACTCCGTTGCCGGTCATATTCATGATTTGATAGACGCCTTCCGCCGCCACGCTCGAGCGGTTCGTGTCGCCTAAGGTGAACTCGACGTGGTAAAGCCCGTTCTGCAGATCCACATTGAACGTGTTCGTGCTCGTCACGCCGGTCTGCAGGAACTGCACGGCATCGCTGCCGGCGCCGGTTCCGGATGCGGCCACGTTCGCTATGAGCTCCGGATGCTGGAATCCGTAGCCAACGAACGGAGAGTACAAGTCGGAAGCGCCTACGCCGATATACCCCGGCTCGACCGGGCCGGCGCCGAAATCGAATTTGTACGCGGTCGGCGTCGAGAACGCTTGCGCCGTCTCCGCGCCGTCCCCGACGCCGACGGACATCGCCCCCAAAGCGAGCGCGGCCGACAGCAGCGAAATGATTCCTTTTTTCTTCATCATTACATCCTCCTTTGGTATTGAAGATCCCTTTCGGTTACTTCCATCTTCGAACGAGCAGCCCGCCCGCGTCTATGACACATTTTTGCGAACGAAAAAAGCCCCGCGCGAAGCGGAGGCTCGTAGATCGAACGGTACATTTTCGTCGTTTTTTCCATTTTTCGCCCGCGGGCTGCCCGCCGGTGTTTCGTTAGGCCGCGGGCAGCGCGACGGTCACCTTGAACAAATCCCCGTCCACTTCAAGCTCCAGGCTTCCGTCGTGCAGATCGACGATCGACTTGGCGATGGCGAGACCGAGTCCGGATCCTTCCGTATGCCGGGAGGCGTCGCCGCGCTTGAACCGTTCGAACAGCTCGTCGACGTTATCGCTCAGCTCGTATTTCGACACGTTCTTGAAGACGATGTCCGTTTGATGCGGGGAGATCTTCATCGTAATGTACACTCGGGTGTGTTCCATCGCGTATTTCAGACAGTTGCCGATCAGGTTGTCGAACACGCGCCACAACTTGGGCCCGTCGACAAGGGCGAGCGCCGGTTCGTCCGGCAGCGACACCCGAAACTGCGCATCGGATTGCTGCATCGCCTCGCTGTGCTCCGCCAGCGCCTGCTGAAGCAGCTGCACGAGGTCGACCTTTTCCTTCTCCAGCTGAATATGCCCGCTGGCCATTTTGCTCGCCTCGAACAAGTCGTCGATCAGCGCCTTGAGACGCTGCGACTTCCGGTCGATGATCTCGATATACGCGTTCCGCTCCTCCGCCGGCAGTTCCGGATGTTTGAGCAGCTCCGTGTAAGTGATGATCGACGTGAGCGGCGTTCGCAGATCGTGGCTGACGTTCGTGATCAGCTCCGTTTTCAACCGCTCGCTTTTCGCTTGCTCCGTCCGGGACGATTTCACCTTCTGCTTCAAGACGTTGACATGTCCGGCCAGCGCGGCGAGAACCGAGCTCCCTTTGACGGGCAAGTCCGGCTCGAGCTGACCTTCGGCAAGTCGGGCGACGTGTACGGCGATCTGATTGAAATAGCCGATGCGCTTCACGACCAGCCATAACGCCGGAACACCGATGACGACGAACAACGGAAAATAGATGAGAACGCCTTCGGGCTCCATGATGACCGGAACGACGCCGAAGCCGAAGCCGAATGCGATCGCCAGCAGCAGCATCGTCTGAAATGCGATGGACTTGATCAACAAGGCCGCCTTCACCCGCCGGTATCCCCGGCATACCAGCGCATGGCTCCACGCTTCGCGAAGGGCAGACAGACTCCTCAGCTCTTCCCGGAGCAGCTTGCCTTGGACGATAACGAGCGCGAGGAAGATCGCGGTGAAGATCAGCACAACGACCGATTGCCCGATCATCGCCTCGGCCCCTCGATAGAGGAAGGCGTCGTCCGCGGAAAATAGCAGCACTAGCAAGACGATCGCCGCGACCCCAAAGCTAAGGAAGCGGATATCCAGCGGGATTCTGCGGTAGAACGGTTCCAGCCGCTCGATGTTCACCCTCGCGCGGGCGCCGCATTTTCGGCGGAGCATGATGCTGCCTCCGAGGGCTGCCAATCCGGAAATCGAGTACAGTAAGAACGCTGTTTGCTCCGCCTGAAAACCGTTGTAACTGATCATTACGTCGCTCGTCGGCGGCGCCGACTTCAGCACCCCAATCTCCCCTTCGAATGGTCCGGGGGGCTTGGGAACGAGATGCCCTCCTTGGATATAGAAACGGTAAGGACGGCCCGCCGTCGACAACGACGCATAGCGTTGAACGTACCGCATGTCCTCATCATGCAGCTCCGCTCCCGCGCCGTCCTCGCTCTGCACATTGGTGTAGACGATCCCGGACTCGACGTCCTTCAGGCGATACGCGAACGCGGACCGAAGCTTCATATATTCTCCTCGAAGATGCTCTTTCTCGCGGTAGTAAGCGTCGATCTCCCTTTCCTTCTCCGCAACGATCAGCATCCTCGCATACTCGTCGCTTCTGAACAGCTCCGTAAGGTCCTCGATGCGCCGCTCCAATTCTGCAGTATACAATTCGGCGATCTCTTCGTCGCCCGCCCCCAACGCCTCCGTGATGCGGGGGTCGTACTCCTCCTTCAAAGCCGCCAGCCTCTGGGACAAGTCTCCTTCCCGGAAGCGGTACTCTTCGATCTCAAGAGGCGTCACCTCGATCTGCCGCTTCGCCTCGCGAATGGGCAGATCCTGCAGCTCAAATACGGTCAAATAATCGATCAATTTATCCAGTTGAGACTGAAAATCGGCGGTATGAAAATAATTCTTTCGCGCGTAATCGCCCGCATCCGTCGCCACGGTGACGATCGCGCTGCAGCCGAACGCGAACAAAAAAATCCAAGCGGCCAGGATCGCTCTACTTTTCCATTTTGTATCCAATGCCCCATACCACCTTTACATACCTCGGATTTTTCGGATCGATTTCGATTTTCTCCCGGATTTTCCGAATATGTACCGCCACCGTGTTTTCCGCGTTGAAGCCGGGCTCCTTCCATACGCGCTCGTAAATCTCGTTGATCGAAAACACCCGGCCGGCGTTTAACATCAGCAGCTCTACGATTTTATATTCGATCGGCGTCAGCCTCACCGGCTCGCCGTGGATCGCCACCTCTTTGGCGAACGGATCCAACGTCAGCCCGTTCAAATTGACCGTTTTGTTCTTCCCGTCGTAATGTCCCAAAGTGACGTACCTGCGCAGCTGCGACTTCACTCGAGCGATCAGCTCCAGCGGATTGAACGGCTTCGTGACGTAGTCGTCCGCTCCCACCTGAAGCCCCCATACTTTATCCGTGTCCTCGCTTTTCGCGCTGAGCATGATGATCGGGATGTTTTTCTTCTCCCGGATTTTGAACGTCGTCGTAATGCCGTCCTGCCTCGGCATCATGACGTCGAGAATGATCAAATGAATTTCCTGCTCGTTGAGCGTCTCGATCGCCTCGATGCCGTCCTTGGCTTTCACCACCGCGATACTTTCGTTCTTCAAATATATTTCGATCGCATCCCTGATGTCCTTGTCGTCGTCGACCACCAGCACGCGGTATTGGTTCATTGCGACTCGCCTCCTTCCGCCATTGTTCTATAGTCTCTTAGATAATTCAATGATAACCTCCGGTTCGAAAGAAATAGGGAGAACAAATCTTAAGGGTTTCTTAATTCTTCGCGGGACGAAAGAAAGAAACGCGCCCGGGCAGCTTCGCCCGCGGCGCGTCGGAGGGGTGGAACGTACAGTCTCGTCGCGTTGCATTGACTTCCGTCAATGCGCGGCGGCGTCCTTCCGGTTATGATCGGTTCAAAAGAAACCGAAATCGGGAGGACATCTTCTATGACGAACCTCGGCAACAATCCATCGACCGCGCGCGGCGCCGCCGTCGCGGGCGGCGTTTCGCTTCTGCTCATGGCGGCCGCGGCGGCGTTCGCATACGGCTTCGTCCATCAAAGCTTGATCGTCCCCGGCGATTCCGCCGCCACGCTTGACAACCTGCTCGCTTCGCCGGCCTTGTTCCGCGCAGGAATATTCGGCTGGCTCGTCATCCTCATCTGCGATATCGTCGCCGCTTGGGCCGTGTACCTCGTCCTCAAACCGGCTCATGCCGGCATTTCGCTGCTCGGCGCCTGGTTTCGGATCGGCTACGCGGCCATTCTCGGCGCCGCCCTTCTGAACTTGCTCGTCGTATCGCTTCTTGCGACACCTTCGGCGGAGACGCCGCTTCTCCCCCTCGAGCAAGCGCAGGCGTTGACGGCTTTGTTGCTGGCGGCCTTCGAGTCGTCTTGGTCGGCCGGCTTGATCGTCTTCGGCGCGCATCTCCTGCTCGTGAGTTATTTAACTTTCCGGTTGCCGGCTGTTCCGAAGTGGCTCAGCGCGCTGCTGCTCCTCGCCGCCGTCGGCTACTTGTCCATTCACTCGCTGCAGACGCTCTTTCCGCATAACGAAGGGTTCATCGCCATCTTAGAGTACGTCTTCCTCGTCCCGATGACCGCGGGCGAGCTCGGCTTCGGCATCTGGCTGCTGTGGAAAGGAGGAAAAGGCCCGAAGCCGGAGGAATCTCGGCTTACAGGCCTTGGCGGTCGTGCTGGAGACGCTTCTTGATTCGGCTCAACGATTCCGGCGTCATGCCGAGGTAGCTCGCGAGCTGGTGCTGGGGCACTCGATCGGCTAAGCCGGGACGCTTCTCCAGCAGGGCTTTGTACCGATCTTCGGGCGATGCGGCAATGAACGCGGCGAATTCATCCTGCATGTCGCTCAAGTGTTCCTCGACCATCTTGCGCGTCATCGATTCCAATTGGGAGTACTTCTCGAACATCGACGTTTCCTTATCGAGATCGCCGACGACCAACACGGCATTCTCCGTGCAGACGAGCGAATACCCCGACGCTTGATCCGGTTTGTACCGATGGAACGCCGCGATCGCTTGTTCCTCCGTATAAAACTGCGTCGTCGTTTCTTTCCCCACTTCGTCAACGGTGAACTGCCTGACGCACCCTTGCAGTACGAAGTAGCACTTGGTCGGAACATCCCCTTGGCGGAGCAGCGTCGTCCCTTTCCGGTACTCCTCGATGCGGATGTCGTCGAGAACGGCGCGCTGTTCGTCCTCGCCCAGCGTTGTAAACCGGTCCATGTATTTCATTAATAAGTGCTTCAAAGCCGGCCCTCCCGTTCAACATTCCACGTGGAACAATTTATGACCCTAAATTTCATTATATTGCAAACCTGCGTCGAAAACCGAAAAAAAGAAGCTGCCGCAACAGCTTCTTCTTCACGCTTTCGGATGCAATATGAATACGTTGATACTCCGGTCCCGCCCAAAATCCCAATCGGAAAACACGTCGACAATACTCGTATTTAAAATCGTTTGCAAATGCAGGTTGTTCCGGATATATCGTTTTTCTAAATTGCTCAAGACCTGCTTTAATTGCTTTTCGTACCCTAACCGAATAATTTCATTGCTGATGTCTATCAGATTCCCATCCCGCACCATAAGAAGCGTTCTTTTGTTGATCAACCAAGATTCGATGCAGTCCGGGCTTTTTTGCACCTTGCGGCTTATGCCTTCGATCTCTCGATGTAAGTCCTCTTTCCCCTCGTACGTCTCCGTTGCATTCTGGTACTCGCCAAGCACACCGACGAACACGCCCGAATGATTATGCAGCTCCCAATCGTAATAAAACTCCTGAATATCCATTCCGATCAGCAGCAACAAATAGGCTTTGATCTCGGGAATGATCGAATGCATTACGAATTCCCTAGTATGTTGAATCGAATCGGTTTGCCCTTGCTTAAGGAGAATCTTTTCGGTAGGCGTCATGAAGTTCCGCAAATAAATGACAATGAACGGATGATATACGCTCACATAGATGGATTGCGGTCCCTTCCCGAAGGCGTCCCTCAGCAATTTGCCGACATGACTCGCAATTTCGTTCTGGTATTGGTTGTCGTTAGTGTTCAAAACATTCATCCTCAGTCTAGGTAAACGGTCTATGCTTTACCCCGTTTTTTAGGATCGCCTCAAAACTTTACACACGCGCTCGATCGGGACATCCTTAAAAGGGGGGGCTCGGATACAAAATAAAATAGCCTAAATAAAAATAGCCTAAATAAAAAGCTGCAGCGGCAACTTTTTATTTAGGCTTATGTCCAGCTCTATCTCTGGTCCATTACTGCCAACCTATATTAAAAGTCTTGTTAATAAGTCAAAGGGAGGATCCCCTATCTCTTAAATATAAGGCAAAAGCGTCAAATCTTCCACCCAATACTTATTTTAATAATTATTTATAGATTTAGCAAGTTTAAAACTTTGGAATGAATGGTTGGCCGCTACACCCATTTTGCATATTCCTCTAGCGCCTGCTGCAATGTCCCCCTCGTCTCTACTTTCTCGTACAGCGGGACTCCTAATTCCACCATCGTATTGGTGATTTCCGGACGGATCCCGGTGACGATCGCTTTGCAGCCTTGAATGGCGATGCCGTTCACGATTCGAAACAGATGCGACACAATCGCCGTATCCATATAGGCCACACCGGACAAATCGATAATAATTTGTTTGATCCGCAATTGGTAAATTTGGATCAGGACGTTCTCTTGTATTTTCCTGGCGCGGAGCGTATCCAGCGTTCCGACGATCGGCAGGATCGCTATGCTGTCGGACAAGGGAATGACGGGCACGGATAAATCCTCGATCACCTCGCGCTGCGACAGCAAGATTTCATTCTTGTACTCCGAATAACTGGAAGCGAAATGCTTTAAATAAGAATCCAGATTGAAATTGACCTGCCGCTCCAATTCGAAGAAATCTCTTTGCGTTTGTTCGACATTGCTATAGTAGTTGAATAAGAAATCCCAATACAATTTCCGAAGCATCTGGAACCATTCCAGCTTTAAGATTAAATCCAAGTTCAGCTTCGCCCAATTCCGCCCGTGCTCCTTCGCGTGCATAATGAGGCCGTGTTCGTTCCGTTCATTGAGCAAATGGACCACTTTGTGCGCGGAATCCAAGATAAATTCAGGCTCTAGACCGGCCGCGGCTTTGACGGATTCGAACAGGTCCTTCCCTTGCGAAATCAGCAATTCATGAAACTTGTCCCGATTCAGCATATAGTATTGCGTAAAATCTTGACTCTCGACGTAGTTCAGCTGCATTGTGACCACTCCTAGATGATTGTTGTTATGAATCGGGAAATGAATCGAAAACTCCGTACCGACTCCGACCTCGCTTCGGACACGGATCGTCCCGCCATGTTCGTAGATCGCCGAAAACACTTGCGTCAATCCCATTCCCGTCCCTTCCGTCTTGGACGTATAGAACGGGGTGCCCAGCAACCCTAGCTTATCTTGGGGGATTCCTACCCCGGTGTCCGACACCTTGACGACTAATCTATTGTTCAATTTGTAATGACTAATCGTGATGGCGCCCTTATCGGATATCGCTTCGAACGCATTTTTCAACAGGTTGAAGAACGCCTTCTTTAGCTGATTTCTCCTTCCGTACACTCTTGCGTCCGTGTCCGAAAATTGTTTCTTAATCGTAACTTGGTAGGATCTCTCTTGGAAGAGATACAAGATAGACTCCAATTCGGAGCACAGATTGATAGAGTCGTAAGGTTCGTTTTCCAAATCAGGTTTGGATACATGGAGTAAATTCTCCAATGTCGTGAGTGCGTTTTCCAGCTCCGTGTATGCAAAATCGATGTATTTGTGCGGCGATTCCGTTCTGAGCATTTGAAGGAAACCCTTCACGGCCGTTAAAGGATTTTTCACCTCATGGGCGATGCCCGCCGCAATCTGACCGATCGAAGCTAGGCGATCTAACGTGAGGTCGGATTCGGTTTCCCTCTTTCCATTGGATGCAGACAATTTTCGTACCTTCTTTCGATGTAGTGATCTGGAATTCATCCATCATTCGTTTCGCGCCCGCAAGACCTAATCCCAACCCGCGGCGATGGGCGACGTGCTCGCCCCTCAAGATGCGATCCACATCGGGAATCCCGCCTCCGCGATCCTCAATGGAGATGCGCAAGGCCCCCTCGGCCGTAATCTCACACGAAAAATCCCCCCCGGAATCGGTATGATCTAATATATTTCGGGTTAATTCCGATACCGCAACGATCACTTTCTGCTGGTTCATCTCCGAAAACGATAGCTGATCCATCAATGCCCTGACCTTACGCAGCGCTAAATAAATATCTTGCTCCGAATGAATTCGAACGAAGCAGCTCGACATGGCGCGGCTCGATCCCTCCGATTCAAGCGAATTCCATGGAAAAAAGCCTAAACAAAAGCCGCTTGTCGCAGCTCTCATTTAGGCTTATGTCCAGCGCTGTCTCTGGCTCATTAACCCTACATTATTGACCGGGTTGAAGCATGAAAACGAAGACGCTTCTATCGTAATGAAAATCCCAATCGGCGAATACGTCGACGATATGCCTATGTAAAATTCGTTGGAAATGATTGTTGTTATGCAAGTGCCGTTTTTCCAAATTTCGTTTCGCCAGTTTCAAATTCTCTTCGTACCCTAAGCGAATCAATTCTTTCTCGATATTGATCAGAATGCCGTTGCGGACGACCACGAGCGTACGGTCATTGACCATGCAGGAATACGACTCTTCCGGAACCTTCTGCACCATTTCGCTGATGCTTCGGATTTCCTGAAGAAATTCATCCTTGCCGGGATAATGCTCTCGCTTGATCGCTTCCAAATTGCCTTCGTCCGCTTCGATCCCGACGAAGACGCCGGAGTGGTTATGCAGGCCCCAGTCGTAATAAAATTGGCGTAAATGCATCCCCGCGATCAACGACGTGAACGCCTTGATTTCAGGGATCAACGTCTTCATCACCAAATCCCTGGTATTCTGCATGGAGAACACCTGGTCCTGTTCGAGGAGAATTTTCTCCGTTTGGGATAAGAAGCTCCGCAAATACACGACTACGAATGGCCGGCGAATGCTGACGTGGATCGACTGCGGTCCCTTCCCGAACGCCTCGCGAAGCAGTCTCCCGATATGACTGGCCAATTCGAGCTGGACTTGTTTTTCATGTTCCAACAAGACTCATCCTAACATTGGCAGGCGAAAGCGTCATTTCTTTCACCCAAGACCATTGTAATTATTTTGTTTCCATTTATCAACATCGCTTTGGCGTTGATTGTCTCATTTTGCCACTTTGCGGCTTCCTTTATTCGCCTTTGCGGAGACCCCGGACACAGGGCGATTTCGGTTGTGCTACAATGGACGTCAAAAGCATTCACACGTTAGGAAGGTAACGGGCGATGAGCGTATGGTTAACGAAAAAATCGATCAAGCAATGGTGCGGCACCTACGCTTATCAGAAGGGCGAGCGGTTGTTCCGCGCGAATCAAGTCCGATTCGTCCACATGGATCCGCGAACCGGCACGTATACCGCCGAGTTGGGCGGCGCGAGCCCTCATATCGCGACCCTGACGCTCGACTCGAACGGCAAGCCGGAGGCGCAGTGCAGCTGCCCCTCGCTCGGCTCCTTCGATTTGTTCTGCCATCATATTGCCGCCGCGCTGATTCGCCTATACGATCTCCAACAATCCGATCATGAAGCGGCACAGGCGATCCGCCACGGGGCGGCGGAAGCGCCTGACCGCGCCGATCCGACGGATCTCGCCGAGCGCATTCTCGGCTTGTTCGAAGAGAAGCCCCTCCGTCCCATTCACAATAGAACGTTATTGGAAACGCGAACGCCGCTAGAGGCGGAGTTCGTCCTGAAGCTCCTCTCCCACAACCCGAACGCCGCGTTGTTCGGGGTCGAGCTTCGCATCGGGCCGAAGGCGCTCTATATCGTCCAGAACATCGCTTCGTTTCTCGAACGGCTCGACCGGGGCGAAAGCTACCCGTTCTCATCGAAGTTTCGCTACGACCCTGAACTGCACAGCTTTGCGAAAGAAAACGAAGCCGTGCTGCAAGCCCTTATAGATATCGTTAAGCATGACGCGGCATATCGGGAGACGGACCGATTGCTGGTCATCCCGCCTTCCGCTTGGCCCGGTTTCCTGTCCCTGTTATCGCAAGCGCCCAGAACGACCCTCAAAGATGGCGACAAAACCTATGAGCGGATCGAAATTTCCCAGGAACCCCTTCCTCTTCGCTTCGAACTGAGGGAGGCAGGCTCCGACCAATATGAATTGTGCGTTCATGGTCTACAGCCGCTGACGGTCTTGGAACCGTACGAAACGGCGTTCCTCGCGGGCCGGCTGTTCCCGCTCCCGGCCAAGCAATGCAAGCGTCTGGCAGCGCTGACGACGATGCTGCGCGAGTCGGGGACGGACCGAATCCCGGTCGGCGGCGGCCAGCTGGCATCGTTCATCGAAAAGGCGATACCCGGCTTAAGTAAGGTAGGAGATGTCGTCATCTCCCCTGCCATCGCGAATCGCGTCGCCAAATCCAAGCTGCGGGCGAAGCTGTATTTGGACCGGGTCAAAGATCGCCTGCTCGCCTCCGTCGAATTCCACTATGACGAAGTCGTCATCAATCCTGCCGAAGACGGGCGGAAACGCCAAGACGGCCGACGCATCGTCATTCGAGACGCGGAGCAAGAACGGCGCATTCTCGATCTGATCGAACAAAGCCCGTTCACGAAGACGGAAAGCGGATATTTCTTGAGCGACGAAGAGGCGGAGTTCGATTTCCTGTATCGCGTCGTTCCCCAGCTGGAGAAGCTGATGAACGTTTACGCCACGACGGCCGTGAAGCAGCGGGTCCAGAAAATCGAGACGATGCCCAAAGTCAGCGTCAAGGCCGACGCGGCGGAACGGCTGAATTGGCTGGAATTCCGTCTGGACATGGGCTGGATTCCGGAGACGGAAATCCGGAATTTGGTGAAATCGCTAGAGGAAAAGCGCAAATATTATCGCCTGCCGAACGGCTCCTTGCTGCCGCTCGACACCGCCGAGCTTCAAGCGTTCGCGGAATTTTTCAACGAGACGGGGCTCCTCTATACGGATATCGCCGGCTCGGGCATTCGCGTCCCTCTCGTCCGCGCGATTCCGATGCTCGACCACACGTACGGAGGGGTTAAGCTCGACAAGCCGGTCCGCCGCGTCCTCGACGATCTGCGGAACCCCGACCATCTCGATTTCCCGCTCCCCCCCGAGTTGGCCGGGGTACTGCGGGATTATCAGAAATTCGGGTACCAGTGGCTGAAGACGCTCGCGCATTACGGGTTCGGGGGCGTATTGGCGGATGATATGGGACTCGGGAAGACGCTGCAGAGCATCGCTTATATCGCTTCGGTCGTGCCGGACATTCGGCAGCGGCGCATGCCGGCGCTCGTCGTTTGCCCGGGGTCTCTCGTATACAATTGGCGCAACGAGCTGCGCAAGTTCGCCCCGGGGATCCGCGCGATCGTCGCGGACGGCAGCCAGCCGGAGCGAGTCCGCAAGATGCTCCGGTTCGCGGAGACGGACGTCGTTATCACCTCGTATCCGCTGTTGCTGCGGGACATTCGGCGATATGCCGAGCAGCCGTTCCACACCCTAATCCTCGACGAGGCGCAGGCGTTCAAAAACCATACGACGCAGACCGCCCGGGCGGTCAAATCCATCCGAGCCGAAACTCGATTCGCCTTGACCGGAACCCCTGTCGAGAATCGTCTCGAGGAGCTGTGGTCGATCTTCAACGTCGTATTCCCGGCCTTGTTCCAAGATCGGAAGGCGTTCGGCAACTTAACGAAGAAGGAGATCGCCCGGCGGGCGCGGCCGTTCATGCTGCGCCGGTGGAAACGCGACGTGCTTCAAGATCTTCCGGACAAGCTGGAATCGTTGAAGCCCGTCGAGCTGTTGCCGGAACAGAAGAAGCTGTACGCCGCATATCTCGCCAAGCTGCAGGAGGAAACGTTGAAGCATCTGAGCGTGGACGGATTTCAGAAGAGCCGGATCAAAATTTTGGCCGGTCTTACCCGGCTGCGGCAAATTTGCTGTCATCCCGCCCTGTTCCTGGAAGGCTACGAAGGCGGCTCCGCCAAGCTGGAGCAACTGAAGGATATTGTGGAGGAATGCCTCGCGAATCGGAAACGGGTGCTTATTTTCTCTCAATTTACCGAGATGCTCGCCTTGATCGGCAGAGCCCTTTCCGAGCAGGGACTGCCGTATTTTTACCTGGACGGCACGACGCCCGCCCGCGAGCGCGTCGAGCTCTGCAGCCGATTTAATGACGGGGAGATGGATATTTTCCTGATTTCGCTGAAGGCGGGCGGAACCGGGTTGAACCTCACCGGCGCCGACACCGTCATCCTGTACGATCTGTGGTGGAACCCCGCGGTCGAGCAGCAAGCCGCCGACCGCGCCCACCGCATCGGTCAGAAGAACGTCGTCCAAATCATCCGCCTGATTGCTCGAAGGACGATGGAAGAAACGATGTACGAGCTCCAGCACCGGAAGAGACAATTGATCGACGAGGTGTTGAACCCCGAGCTGGATGCGGCCGCCCTGACGGAACAAGAAATCCGGGAAATTGTGTTCGGAACGCCGGTCGGCTCGTAACGGCCGGCTATTCTTGCATCCCCGTGATCAACCGAATGTATTGCGCCCTGTTTTTGACACCTGCTTTGCTGAAGATGCTGCCGATGTGCTTTTTGACCGTTACGATGCTGATGAACAATTCGCCGGCGATCGCTTCGTTCGTTTTGCAAGACAAAATCAGGTCCGAGATCTCCTGCTCTCGCTTGGTTAAGGGCAAGCGGCTTGCCGCCGGCAGGCTGTACCCCGCTCCGCGCATCTTATTGTCCAGGAAAGCATAGAAGCTCTCTCCTCTGAGGTCCAAAGCGTAAAACTGTGCCTGAAACTCGTCGCCGAATTCGGCATGCGTCAGGCCGGGGATCTTCTTAAACCCGAGGTTTTCGTACACCTTAGACAACCCCGGGAAAGCCGTCGAAGTGACCAGGAGCCGGTTCGGACCGAGATAGCTCAGGAAATTTTTCAACAGATCGGTTCTCGACGTTTCATCGGTCATCGGCATGATGCAATCCATCATTCGCAGAAACCATGCCGTCCCCGTTCCGGCGTCGCCCGGGCGGTATCCTTGAGCGCGGATGTAGGCGCCGACGACCGGGAGGGCCGCCGCATGCCGGGGATACCGGTCCATCGGGATGACCACGGATAAACCGATCAGTTCCTTCCTTTCGTTCCTGAGCAGCCGCACGCTGTTTTCGCCCAGCTCCAAAAATTCCTCCGGCTGAATCACATCGAACTCCTTGGAAGTCAAACGCTGATGCTGATCGACGGTCATCCCGTTCAAAGCGATCAACGCATGGGGAACCGTCACCGTTCGCTTTCGCTGCCGGATATATTCCTGAACTTCCGCATACGCCTCCGGCATCATCGGCTCATAGTAATTCCCTGAGTGCGCTTTGCCTCGGAAATAGAGCTCCCGCAGCTCTTCGTCCCCGGTGTAGTAGTAGAAATGATAAAAATCCTCGACCAGTTCTTCCTTGCGCCGCTTAAAAGCGTTCTTCAGAACATGATAGTAATAAAAGGCGCACCGCTTCATGTACTCGTTATACATGTTCGGCAATCTTCGATGGAAATCCGAACGCACCGCCTCCCGAACAAGATCATGGACGTACCATCCCTTGGGCGTAAGTCGGACGAAGGAAAAACTGGTGAGCTCGTGGAACTGCTCGGCGCTGACTTGCGTTTGCAGTACGGCTTCCAAGATCTCTTGATTGAACTGGAACAGCAAAGAGGCCGCCGTCACCAAGTCTCTGAGCGCATCGCTGGCAATCCCTCGATACCAATGCCTCGCCATCTCCTGGTGAATGTTTTCCCTCACGCGCTCCAAAGACATCGCCGCATTCGAACGAATCCACGACACCGCCAAGGCGATCGACAGCGCATGTCCCTGCGTGATTTCCCATATTGCTTCTTTCGTCGGAAGGTCCAATCCGGATTCCGATAAGAGCAGCATCGCCTCCTCGTAAGCGAAAGGCTGCAGTTCGATGACCTTGATTCGCCTGCGAGGCTGCATATCCGTCATCCAAAGAGCGGGCATGACCTGCGTACTGGCCACGACGACCTGAACGCGCGAGTCCAATCGATTGATGAAGCATTCTCGGAAAGCCGAGTCGTACGGCATAATGTACTCGTAATGGTCGATCGCGATTACGATCGGAACGGATTTCGCCTGTTCGTTCACGGCGGACGCCGCCGTTCGGTAAGCGTCGCGTACCGATCCGCTCTCGTCGAGGGCAGGACAACCTACGGACCGCAGCAAGCCCTTGAGGAAAATTTCCTCGGCGAACATCGAATCCTTCCCGTTGACGGTCAACCACTTCATCTTCCTGTCTTGCGCGATCCGCTCGAATCGGTCGAGCAAGGTCGTCTTCCCGATGCCGCTAATGCCGTGCATATACAGGAGGAAGCTAGCTCCGGACGTACCCTCGGCGCCGATCAACGCCTCTTCGAACTGTTCCCGCTCCCACCTTCTTGTCGATTCGACGTTTATCATCGCCGCCCCCCGCCGCAAATGTATACCTAGGTATCATTTTATAACAGAAATCTCTGGTGTACGATCGTTTTGGATATCAATTGGGGAACTGGAGGCGTATGCATTGAAAGAAGAAGCCCTGTGGTTGAAGTTTTTATCGAGATGGATGTTTCTCATGCCGATTCCGGTTTTGCTGCTGTTTACGGCCGTCGGGAGCCTCATTAGCGTTTCCGGCGACACGCCGATGGGATTGGCTTATATGGTGGCCGGTTCCGAAAAGCCCTTCTTCTTGCGCCTGCTCGGGCTTGCGCTCACGCTGCTGTGGGGTTCCGTCATCGTGTTCTTCCTCGCGTTGGCCCGTCTTTACAGACATCAGCATCCGCTGCAAAGCACGTTCCTGGGCGCCTTAGCCGTGGGATTCATTATCCCGATGTCCGCCGGGAATGCGCAATGGACGATCGGGCTCGATATGGCGAAAAGATACGGAGAAGCCGCGCCGGAAACGCAGGAGATGATCCGCCAAATTCAAATGACGGTGTTTCAATTCGTCGAGTCCCGCATCGACATGGCGAATTTGTTGTGGGGGGTCGGCATTTTGTTATTCATCTCCATCGCCCGCTCGGTCAAGAACGTTCCGACGTACATTCTCGTGTTGTATTTCATCTCCGCCCTCATTATGCTGACTGTTTTTGTATCTCATATTGTCGGCTTCACCTTCCCTTTCGTGCTGATCCCCGTGTATTGGCTAGCCACCCTCGCCGGCCACATTTCCCTCGGCTTCGCCTTCGCCAAACAGGCGAAAATGAACAGAAGCATTGTACCGGCCGAGGTCTCGGCATAAGCGAAAAGCTTACCTTCCGAAACGGAACAATCCGGCAGCTGCGCCGGATTGTTTTTTTGTTCCTCGTCATTTCGCTTCCCAACCTCCCCCTTCCCAAATGCCCATTCCAGGAGGAAAAGCCGGCAGCCCCGAAGCCCTTTTTGGAGCAAAATGAAGAAAATCTCCAAAATATTTTTATAAAATAAAAAAAATATCTTTCAAAACGTCGTAATAGCGATTATGATGTTTTCATGAAGAAGAAACCGGCAATACCGCATTCCGATGCGTAACCTATGAGGGAAAAGGTGGAAGTCAGCAATGAATACTCGACTACTGGAACGCTTGGCGAAAGGATGTATCGTTTCGTGCCAAGCGCTCCCCGAGGAACCGTTGTTCGGAGCGCATCATATGGCGGCTATGGCGGCGGCGGCGGAACAAGGCGGGGCGGCGGGCATCCGCGCGAATACGGCGGTCGACATCAAGGCGATTAAACAGCGGTGTTCGCTGCCGGTCATCGGTTTGTATAAGAAGGTATACCCCGGTTCCGACGTCTACATCACGCCTACATTCGAGGAAGCGAAAGAAATCGCGGAGGCGGGCGCAGATTTCATCGCGCTGGATGCCACGAACCGCGAACGCCCTGACGGCGTCCCCCTTAGCGGCTTGTTGAACCGGATACGCGCCGAACTGCCGGGCGTCATGATCGTAGCCGACGTCTCGACCTATGAAGAGGGCGTCTGCGCGATGGAGCTCGGCGTCGAACTCGTCTCCACGACGATGTCCGGGTACACGCCTTACAGCCCTCAGTTGGACGGTCCGGATATCGAGCTGGTCAGGCGGCTTGCCGAGCTCAAGCGCGTTCCGGTTTTAGCGGAAGGCCGCATCTGGACGATCGAAGACTGCCTCGCCTGCATGAACGCCGGCGCGCATGCCGTCGTGATCGGCACCGCGATTACTCGGCCTCAGGAGATTACGAAACGATTCGTCGCAGCGATCGGGACGGCCGTCCCCTCCTTCAAAGAAATGGTCGAGGAGTGATTTCGGGTGAAAACGAAAGCCCCGCAAACGCAAAATGTCCTGCTTACTATCTCTAGCATTTATTCCTCCATGACCAAGGCGGAGAAGAAAGTCGCCGAGGCGGTTCAGGCGAATCCGGAGGAGGCGGTATTGTACACGATCACCGACTTGTCGGAGAAGGCCGGCGTCGGCGAAACGTCCGTCATCCGCTTTTGCCGGAAGCTCGGCTTCGGAGGATATCACGAGTTTAAGCTGGCGATCGCTCAGCATGTCGTGAGCGAACCGAAGCATTACACCGGCGAAATCGAGGACGGAGACAGCTCGGTCGCGATCTTGCAGAAGCTTACGGATCGGAATGCCCAGATGATTCGAGACACGGGAGCGCTTCTCTCCGCCGATGCTTTGGAGGAGGCCGTCCGGGCGCTCGCGTCGGGCAAGCGGATCCACATTTACGGCGTCGGCTCCTCCGGGATGACGGCGATGGATGCGTATTACAGCTTCATGCGTATCGGGCTGAATGCGGACGTTCAACGCGACGGCCACATCATCGCGATGTCGGCGGCGCTCGTCGGCGAAGGCGACGTCGTGTTCGGCATCTCGACGTCGGGCAGCACGAAGGATTTAGTCGACCCGATGAGGACCGCGAAGAAGAACGGCGCGACGACGATATGCCTCACGAGCCATGGCCGGTCGCCGATCACGCAGCACGCGGACGTCGTGCTGCTCGTCCCGGCGAAAGAATCTCCGTTCCAAGGCGGCAGCCTCTCCACCAAGATCGCGCAGATGCATGTGCTCGATATCCTGACGAGCCTGATCATCGTCTCGCGCAAGGAGCCTTCCGTCCAATCGATTACGAAGACGGCCAATGCGGTCGCGGACAAACTCTATTAACCGGAATACGGATGATGAGGGGGAAGCGCACAGTGAAGGCGGCAATCGGCGTAGACATCGGCGGCACGAGCCTTAAATTCGCCGTCGTCGACCAAGAGGGACGCGTCCTGCGCGAGCGGACGGCGGCGACGCCGTCGCACGGCGGCGCCAATAGCATTATGAGCGAAATGCTCGCGGGCATCGACAGCCTGCTGGCGGACATGCGGGCGTCGGCGCCGGACGTGCCGATCGAAGGCATCGGCATCGGCGCCGCGGGGCAGATCGACGCGAAAGACGGCAGCGTCGCGTTCGCGGTCGATACGATCCCCGGTTGGACGGGCACGCCGATCCGGCGACTGACGGCGGAGCGGTTTCCGGCGCTGCCGGTGTACGTGGACAACGACGTCAACGTGCTGGCGCTCGCCGAGAAGTATTACGGCGCCGGCAAGAACGCGCGGCACTTCGTGTGCGTCGCGCTCGGCACCGGCATCGGCGGCGCCATCGTGCAGGACGGCGCGATCGTGCACGGCGCATACGGCGGCGCGGGCGAGCTGGGGCATCTGTCCGTCGACTTCAACGGACCGCGCTGCAGCTGCGGCAATTTCGGCTGCCTCGAGCTGTACGCGTCGGGCTCGGGCATCCATCGGCTGCTCGCGGATATGTTCGACGGCCTCTCCCCTCCCGCTTGGGAGCTGAACGCGGCCGGGCTGCTGTCCGCATGGGAGCGGGGCGACGCGGCGGCGGCCGAGGTGATGGACGTCGTGCTCGGAGCCCTCGGTTCCGCGTTCGCCAGCATCATCCATGCGCTTAACCCCGAGGCTATTATTGTCGGAGGCGGCATGCTCGACCGCGTGCCGGCGCTGCTGCCGGCGATCGAACGGGCGACGGCGCCGCGCACTTCCCCGGCGATGTGGAAGCACGTGAAGCTGCTCCCCGCCCTCTCCGGCAACCGATCCGGCGTCATCGGCGCCGCAGCGCAAGTCTGGCATCATTCACCATAAACGAGACCGAAGGAGACCCCCATGACACACCCATCATTGCTGTCGAATGTAGAGAACTGCTTGCGTTGGATCGAAACCCACATGCTGACGTTCCAGAACGGGTACAACGGCGTGTACGAGCGAATTCGGATCGACGAGAACGTTCGGGTCAACTGGGTGCGGCCGGATTGCAACACGGAAATCGCTCGGGTGCTGACATTGTACAAGCAAGTCGCCGGCAACGACCGATACGAACCGTTGAACGAGAACATCAAAAGCTGGTTGATGCGCGCGCAGGAGCTCGACGACATGTCTGCTTGGCACGGCTCGTTCCCGTTTTATCTGGTCGACGGCTATGAAACGCAATCCCGGTCCGGCTACTACGTTTACCAGAACGACAACGGAAGAATTTTGCTAGGCCTGCTTCACATGCACGAGCTCGAACCGGACGAACGGCTGCTCCGGAGCGCGGTCAAACTAGCGGACTACTGGGTCGGCATCCAGCGTCCGGAAGGGTACTTTTACCGCAACGACGGCAAAACCCAACCTTACTACTTGGGTCCCGATTTCGTCGGCTGGTTGGCTTCGGGACTGCTGACGCTATCCCGCGTCACGGGCGATGAAAAGTACAAACGGGCGGGGTTGAAGGCGTTCGATTATTACCTGTCCCTTCAAATGGAAGACGGACGGATGAAGACGTCGTACGAGTTAATGAAAACGGAGGATTGGCGCCCGGTATCGTCGGAGACGGCGAAGGCGGTCTATGCGTTCGCCGTCGCTTATCGGGAAACCGGCGACCCGAAGTTCCTCGCCGCGCTCGACAAGGCCGGCCGGTACACGCTGCATCTGCAGCACCCGTCCGGGGGCATCTTGAACAACGACGCGCTGACGAAGGATGGCGCCCTGCAAAACAACGAGCAGCTGTGCGACTTGGTATACACGCAAGGCTTCGCCTTAATGGCGCTGTTCGAAGCTTACAAAGCTACGAACAACGCCGAATACCTGGAAGGTGCGGAGAAGCTCGCCGCGTTCCTCGCTTCGATTCAATGCAGCGGCGAATCTCCCTACTGGGACGGGGCGTGGCGCGGCTCCTATAACGCCTATACGAAGCAATGGGACGGCAGAGCGAACCAAAACAACCACATCGACGAAGGCGGCATGTACTCGGTCTACACTGGATGGTGCGCATCTACGATCATGTACGGCATGCTGCTGCTGCTTCGGGAACGACAAGCGCAATAAGGATCTATGTTCGACGGAACCTGTGAACGACCAGAGCCAGTATACGTTGTCGCTCGGGCTGTATGCCTTCATGCAATCCAATTATAACATCGCCGAGGCGGCCATCAGCTTTTCCCATTCGACATAAGATCGTTGTCCTCTTTTTCCTCGCGCAGAAATATTTCGTCGAAAGCGTCGCCTTAACCGGGATCAAAGGGTAACGGTGTTTCCGTCGATAAACATACAGTCGGCACCTTCGCGAAAGGCCGGCTGTGTTTATTGGGGATGAAAAAAGAAATGGCCTGTCGTTTCCGGCAGACCATTCGAAAATCCCCTTACGCATTGCCCGCTTTCGAAGGCTTGTTATTCGGGGCAAACCAGCCCAGGAGGGCGATCGCTACCAAGACGCCGTAGAACACTAACGTCCAGCCCGTGCTGTGCGGGAAGTGGTGATCCAGCACTCCGATGTCCTCATGGGCCAGCGTAATGATCGCAAGCTTGACCCCGACCCAAGCTACGATCGCATAGGCCGTCGTTTCCAGCGCGGGACGTTGTCCCAGCAGCTTAACAAACCAAGTAGCCGCATACTTGATCAACACCAAGCCGGCAACGCCGCCGAGCACGACGACGATGAATTGTCCTCCGTCCATCCCGCCGAACTCGTCCAGCGGCGAATCCGGCAGACCGAGCGCGAGCGCTACCGCGGCGAGAATGGAATCGATCGCGAAGGCGAGGTCCGCCAGCGCAATTTTCCCCACCGTAGGCCAAAATCCTTTTCCTTTGACTTCTTGCTTAATTTCCTTATGCACGGCCTCGGTTTTCTTGCCGAATTTCGTTTGGAGCACGTGTTTTAACCCTAAGTACAGCAAATAGGCTGCCCCGATCGCCTGCACTTGCCACACATTCGCAATGAACGAAATCGCAAAAAGAGCGGCAAACCGGAACACGAAGGCCATGATAATGCCGTAGTTGATCGCCTTTTTCTTCTGGTCGTCCGGCAAATGCTTGGCGATGACCGCCAACACGAGCGCATTGTCAGCCGACAACAGCCCTTCCAATCCGATCAAAATCAGTAAAGCCCATGCATACTCCAACCACAATGACTCCAACTTGATTTCTCCCCTCTGCAACCGTGGTAAGATGTCTTGCCAACATATTCATTGTTGCTCAGCATTAGATACGTAATACATTACCGAATGGATTCATCTTTTTTCAATCTCGACAAATACCGTATGTATGAAAAAATAAAAATCACCCCACGGTTCTCCATGGAGTGAGCGTGTCGCTTCAACCAAGCACTTCTTTCCACACGTCGGCAAGTTCGTGAATCGCTTTCTTCCCGTCACCCGAAAAAGATGATCCGTGCATTACCGCCAGCGTCTCCGGTTCATAACTCGCCAATTCACGCAAAATGTTATCTACATGAGGACTATAGGGAATATAATCGGAAAAAGGACTTTGCTGCATCCCCTGCAGCAACTCGCTGCACCGGTCCGATAAGCTGTTCGAAGTAATCGCTTCAACATCGCCATTTTGATGAAACAAATCGGACGTAAACAGCGTTTTATCGATTTCCTCGAAGAATAACCCTGCGTCCCAACCGTGCGGCACATGAGGCGTCCTCAAATACCGCAATTGTTTTTTTCCTATGCTGAGAATTTCTTTGTCTTGCAAAATATGAGCGGGCCGAAGGGCAAAATCATTAAGGTTCACCAGGGCACCAACGATTCCCGTTACGGCTTGCGCCTGCGGAGCGAGGGAGAGCCATTCATTCAACGCCCCGCACTCGTCGGATTCGAAATGACTAAACCCCACCCACTTCAATGCCGTGGGATCGATCAGTTTGCCAACGGCCTCCTTCAGAGCCGGGAACATCGCTTTGAATCCTGCGTGGTAAAGCAGAGGCTCCTCATCCTTAATTAAAAAATGGTTGAACTGCATACCCGCTTCCGGGCTGTACAAGGAAATTCGGTAGACGTCCGGGGCAACCTCATCAATTTTCGCCACTGCGCTTCCGTCCTTTCTGCTCCTCATTTGATAAGCATGGCCAACATATTGGATGAAAACTTGACGCATTCGTCAAATTGTAATCCCCCGTGTATCCGCATATTCCGGTACGATAACGGATGCAGAATAAATCGGACGGCTTTCCTTGTTTCAGCATCTTGGCCTGCTCCCCCAAGAACGGTATCCACGGCAGCATCCAAGTACCGCTCGATCGCCATCACATTCTCCTTCATAGCCTCCGATTCGTCTTGGAGACGATACGCCAACCCAATAACGCCCATCGCCGCCTCCAAGAAAGGGTAAATCCGCTCCACGCAAATGCGGATCCGGTCATCCCGGTCAGCCACCCCTTCCCAAAGCTCAATAGAGGGGGGAGTTTGCTTTGTATAGAAGTGAGCGGAGCAACCCCGGAACAACTTCTCCTGAGTAGGGAAATATTTTCTCACGCTGGCGACGGACACCCCGGCATCGTTCGCCAGCGCTTGAATCGAAGTGATCCCCTGCTCATGCAGCTTTACTGCCGAATCCAAAATGGCCGTCACCGTTTCTTCCTTCGACCGCGCCCTTCGCTCCGAATGGTATTTTCGCTTTTTTGTGCTCATCTACTTGTACCTTAGCTCATAAATAATTTGGACCTTCGCCTTTGAGATTCATTGTAGCAAACCCAGTACCACCGTTCAATATTTAATATTACGATGTAATACCGAAATTTAAGCACGGGCAATCTCTCGTGCCCCCGCATTACTTCAATCCTCCGCGCGTCTTCCAATACGTCCAAGCTTTTATGTACCCGCTTGCGTCCGTCCCGTATTTTACGGACGATTCGCCTCGTCAAGTTCGGCCGCGACCACGTAGTTTACATCCGCTTCGCTGCTCGTTCTCCGGATCTTGATCCGTTCGTTGTGAGTTAAAACATCCATATCCATCCAAGGCCCCTTCAGTTCATCCCCAGTTTTTTACGGCCATTGCTATGCTTCAACCACTTCATCACCGTCGGTCTTATTTTCTTGAACAGGTAGCGGAACAGGAAATACCCGATGATGGTGGAAAGTATGCTGTTCACTGCGCTGCCTACAAGAAATTCAACGCCTAAATTCCCTAACTTTTGAAGAAGCGTCGCGGTTTCCGTATATTCCACTTCTTCAACCGTCATAGGCGGATCCGCCCTATGGAAGGAACTCCGAAGGATGCGTCCTGTCGCATAATTGAAATAAAAAAGGACCGGCCACAAAAAAGACCCGAGCGCAGCGGAGATCACCGCCGCCACCGTATAGCCTCTCATGAATTTTGTAAGGGTGACAGAAAGTAAAGGTCCGATGCCGAAAGTGGGAAACCAACACGGGAAAAAGCCTGTTACTAACCCTAAAGCCACCTTATGCGCTCCCGTGTTAATTCGAAAAAGCCGAATTGCGCTATATCTGATTCTCCTGCCAACCTTCACTTCATCATCGTCCCCTCAAGCAGTATGCTGAACAAACAAGCAAGCCATCCCGATACGGATAACCCTTTAGAACATTATATCCTAAATCGAGACAGCCTTTCTCGCTCTCATTCGATCCCTAAACTTGTCCTCGATCTCGCGCCTTCTTCGTACAAACCGACCGAATCCTGGGAATAAAAATCCCGAGAAGATTTCCTTCATTTTCTATACGGTTTGCCTCATAATTAATACTAAGCTGAATGAATATGGCTTCAGCTATACGTAAAATTGCGAACATTTCGTTCATCCCGCGATTGGAGATTACTATGGACCATTACGAAATCATCGAGCGTTCTTTACTCCGCATTGAGAGCAGCTTAGACCAGCCTTTATCGTTGGATTCGATGGCCGACTCCTTCAACATGTCCAAATTTTACTTCCACAGACTGTTTTCCGCCATGATGGGTTGTTCGCTAAACAGCTACATCCGATCCAGAAGGTTGAACGCTTCCCTCCCGCTCCTTCGAAGCGGGCGTTTGTCCATAACCGATATCGCCTATCAGCTAAACTTCGGGACTCCTTCGTCGTTTACCCGCGCTTTCAAAGACCACTACGGTATCGCGCCAAGCTCCCTCAAAGAACAAGAAATACATATTTCCCAGACTCCCGTGCCTCCCGTGGTTAGAAGGCCTATTAAGAACATCAATGGCGATATCGTGGCCGACTTCACCTTAACAGAATTCCAATCGACCAAGATGAGCGGCATCGCCTTCGAAGTGGACCTGGCCGCGGATGATTATAAGACGAAGATCCGCTCACATGCCCAGGAGCTGTTGAAAGAAATCGATACCACCGTACATGGTCCATGTTATGTGGTGTATTCCAATTGCCAGCCCGACTCAACGCAATTTAAGGTCTTGTTCGGAATCCCTTATGACGTTCGGATCGATAAACCTTTTTATTTTACGGTCGATGTCCCCCAACTCTTCTGCGCCAAATTCAAATACTTCGGCGATCTCTTGGATATAGGCGATGTTCTCAAGACGGATTACGCAAGATTCCTGAAGATTTCCAGGCAGGAACCCGAAGATTCGCATATCGAACTTATACAAGCCTTCGATGATGTTCATCATCTCGAATCGACCTACCACATCTATGCCCCCGTGAAAAAACTGTCTTTGGATTCGGATGACGAATAACGGCCGTCTTCCTCAAAAAATGAAAGGCGCCCTATTGGGCGCCCATAGTGTTTTATGCTTGTTCCGTATATTTTTTGAAACTGTCCATAATCGCTTGCCAGCCTGCCTGCTGCATTTCGACGGGGTTGGAGCTTTCGGCGTCGAACGTTTCCACGACCTTCGTACGGTCGCCTTCATTCATGAAGATAATTTCGACTTTCCTTTCGTCTTCCATCGTGTACGCAATTTCCTCATGCGGCTTTACAACGTCGTAAACTCCCGAGAAGTCAAAACCCATGCTGCCGTCTTTCGCTTCCATCCTCGTCATGAACTTGCCGCCGACCCGCAAATCATTCTCCGCTTTCGGCGCATGCCACTCCTCCGAAGCTTGACACCACTTCATGATGTGCTCCGGCTCGGTCCAATATTTCCATACTTTCTCTACCGGCGCTTGAATGACGGTTTGTACGGTTACTTTCGTTGGATGGTTTGCTCCCATGTTGAAGAACACCTCGTTCATGTATTTTTGTTTCTCGCTTATATAGACGTCAACCCAAGGAGATATTCATCGGTCTAATCGCTCTGGGAGCCCAAATCGGGAAAATAATTTTGCGTTAATGAAATTTTGAACATGGAATACTTTCTCTTCTCTTGTTTCGACGATATGAATCCCCCACGGCACCAAATACGGCTCTTCAGGGCTTGGCACATACTGCGCAAAAGCCGGATAACCGCCATTCGCCGTAACCGGCAAAAACCGCGACCCCTCGCAATGCCATCGCGTAAGCGAGAAAAACTTGAACAAATCGTCCTTGCCGCGCACCCACATCGGGAACGGCGGCATAGACATCTGGCCTTCTTCATGAAACAACGCTACGAGCGCATCGAGATCGAATTGTTCGAAGGCTTCCACATACCGCGACAGCAGCTCGCGATCCGGTTCGGCATTCATCCTGCTGAACTCTTCGGAACGATGCTTCTCCCGGTCCATCGTTTCTCGGGCTCTTTGCAAGGCGCTGTTCACCGCCGCCGGCGACATGCCTAACGTTTCGGCGATCTGTTTGGAAGACCATTCGAATACATCCTTCAAAATAAGAACCGCGCGTTGACGAGGAGGCAGCGTTTGCAACAAGGTAATAAAACAGAGATGGAGGGTATCTTTGCGAATAAAGATATCTTCCGGATTATCCGAAACGTCGGGGGCGGGCCAAATCCAAGATGAATCGGGAAGCATTTCGCGGGGTTCGACGATGGATTCCGCCGGTTCGAATCGGTCGACGGGACGTATGCGGCGTTTGGCCTGTCTTAGCTTGTCCAAACATACGTTGGATGCAATGCGGTAAACCCATGTTTTGTAGGAGGACTCCTGCCTGAACGTGTCCCACCTTTGCCAAACGCGAATAAAGGTTTCCTGAACGGCATCATCCGCGTCGTCGATCGATCCAAGCATTCTATAACAGAACGATGTCAATTCTGGCTTTAAGTTCTCAAATAACTGAAGCTCTGCTGCGGTTTCGTTCATCTTGGCCTCCTTGAATAAGAAACTGCTCTTTTACGGCTATAAATCTTACTAATCTGACTATATCAAGAAGTCAGCGAAACTTATACATTCTCTAACGACAAAAAAACCGTTTCTCCGTAAACGGGGCTGCCATTCACGGAAGAAACGGTTGTCCTTCTATTACTTGATGACGACGTATTCCAAGTTAACAAGCTTCGCGTAGGTGACGATTTGGTCTGTCGTTAAGTTCAGCGATACAACAGTATGGTGACCGCCGCCATTCTCGATCCAAGCCTTCACGCCATCTTGGAAGTTCGGCTTCACCGTCCATAAGACGCGCGCTACCGGAAGGTTCGGTGCCGGTACCGTCGGCTCGAATGCGGTAACCTCATTGATCAGCAATTTATAATGAGTGCCGAAGTCCGCCATGGATACGACGACGCCATCGCCGGCCTTGCCGTCGAATACGAGACGCGCCGGATCTTCGCGGTCGCCGATGCCGAGCGGCGAAACGACGATTCTCGGTTTGCTGCCTGCAAGGGACGGATCGACCTCTAACATATGGGATTGCAGGATCGCTTCTTGACCGGCCGCCATCTCGTATGTGTAATCTTCCATAAAGCCGGTGTTTTGATTGCGGCTCATGACCTTCAGCAAGCGATCGAGCGCCGCAGTCTTCCAGTCGCCTTCGCCGGCGAAGCCGTAGCCCTGCGCCATCAGACGCTGGACGGCAAGACCCGGAAGCTGTTTCATGCCATGCAGATCTTCGAAGTTCGTCGTGAAGGCGTTATAGCCTCTTTCGTCCAAGAAACGTTTGATCGCGATTTCGTAGCTCGCTTGGATTCTGACGGCCGCTTCCCAAGCTTCCTTGCTGTACGTGCCGTAATCGAATTCGTAGAGCTCTGCATATTGAGCCATCAAGTCATCGATTTCCTGCTCCGTAACGGCGTTCACGTATTGCACGAGGTCGCCGATGCCGTAGTAGTCCACAGTCCAGCCGAATTGAATTTGCGCCTCGACCTTGTCGCCTTCCGTTACGCCGACATTGCGCATGTTGTCGCCGAAACGAGCGACTTTGATATTAAAGCTTTCGTTATAAGCGACTGCTACGTCCATCCAGTCCGCAATCTGCCGCTGCACTTCCGGGCGCTCCCAGTAGCCTACAACAATTTTATTTTGTTTCTTCAGACGGGCATTGATAAAGCCGTATTCGCGGTCGCCGTGAGCCGCCTGATTCAGGTTCATGAAGTCCATGTCGATCGTCGCCCAAGGAATGCTTTCATTGAACTGGGTCGCCAAGTGAAGCAGAGGCTTCTGGAGCAGCTTCGTACCGCGAATCCACATTTTCGCAGGCGAGAACGTATGCATCCACGTAATGACGCCCGCCACCTCGTCGCGGTAGTTGACTTCTTTCATGATGCTTGTAATGGTATCCGCGCTGACAGCCAAATCCTGCAGGACGATCGGATATGGGAGCACGCCGCTATTATTCAAGGCATCCGTCATCGTTTGCGCGTGAGCTTTTACTTCGGCCAGCGCCTCTTCCCCGTACAAATGCTGCGAGCCTACGACAAACCAGAACTGTTTCGCTGCTGTTAATGCCAATTCGATCATCCTCTTTCTAGGTTTATTAATGAATAAGATGATTACTTCTGCCCGTAATAGGCATCTTTCCCGTGCTTCCGAAGGTAGTGCTTATCCAGAATGCCTTGAGGCAGTTCTTTAGCGAAGTGGTTCAATTGCCGCGCATACAGATTCAACTTGCACACTTCCTCCAGCACGACGCTGTGCTCGACCGCCTTCTTCACGTCTTTCCCCCAAGTGAAAGGCGCATGCCCCTGCAGCAGGACGGCCGGGATCGCCATGACATCCAATCCGCGCTTTTCGAACGTTTCGATAATGACGCGGCCCGTCTCCGCCTCGTACCCGCGGTCAACCTCTTCTTGGGTTAAGAACCGTGCGCAAGGCACGGCGCCATAGAACGTGTCCGCATGCGTCGTTCCCATGACAGGCACATCCAGTCCCGCTTGCGCCCAGATCGTCGCCCAGGTCGAGTGCGTATGCACGATGCCGCCGATTTGCGGGAAATGCTTATACAATACGGCGTGAGTCGCGGTATCGGAGGAAGGTCTCATGTCGCCTTCGACGACCTTGCCGTCGAGATCTACAACGACCATGTCGCTCGGCTTCATCTTCTCGTAGCTGACCCCGCTCGGTTTGATCACGAACAAACCGCTGTCCCGATCGATGCCGCTTGCATTGCCCCAAGTGAACTTCACGAGTCCATGCTTCGGCAAATCCAAATTCGCTTGATAAACCTCTTCCTTCAACTGCTCTAACAACGTCATTTCCTCCAATTCTGTAATAAATGGTCTACAGCTGCCTGTTCAATGGGAAGCCCTGCTTGGTATCGTTGGATGAACGCTTGGAAGCCTTCGACATCCGTTCGATCCGGAGCAATCTCCTGCCCTTCGGCATCTTTAAAGACCTTCTGCTCAAGGAAGTCCTCCAGCTGCTCCTCCGGCCCCTTGTTGATCAAGTAAGAAGCCAGAAGCGCCATCCCCCATGCACCGCCTTCGCCGGCCGTCGACATGACCGAGATCGGCACGTTCAGCGCTGCGGCTAACATTTTTTGTCCGACGACAGGGGTTTTGAAGAGGCCGCCATGGGCCAAGATGGTGTCGATGGCCACCTGTTCGTTTTCGGTCAAAATGTCCATGCCGAGCTTCAATGCCCCGAAAGCGGTAAAGATGTGCGTTCGCATGAAATTCGCTAGATTAAAGTTGCTTTCGGGCGAACGAACGAACAAAGGCCTGCCTTGGTCGATCCCCGTAATATTCTCGCCGGAGAGATAGCCGTAGCTAAGCAATCCGCCGCCGTCCGGGTCGCCTTCCAATGCTTTATTCAGCAGCACGCTGTACAATTTGCCGGAATCTACGCCGTATCCCATAGCTTCGGAAAATTCACGGAACAAACCCATCCAAGCATTAAGATCGCTGGAGCAGTTGTTGGCATGCACCATGCCGACCGGACTGCCGTTCGGCGTCGTGACCATATCGATTTCGGGGTAAACCTTGGATAATTCTTTCTCCAACACGATCATTGCAAATATGGAAGTCCCCACCGAAATGTTGCCTGTACGCTTCCTGACGCTATTCGTCGCAACCATGCCTGTTCCGGCATCGCCCTCAGGAGGACAGAGCGGGATGCCGGACTGCAGATCTCCGGCCGGGTCCAGAATGGCGGCCCCCTCTGCCGTAAGTTCCCCGGCTTGCTCGCCTGCGAGAAGCACTTCGGGCAGTACCTGCTCAAGCTTCCATGGGTAGCCTCGGGCCGCGATGTGTTCATCGAATTGCTTGACCATCGTCGGATGGTAAGTATGGGTTGACTCATCTATAGGGAAGATGCCGGAAGCATCGCCGATGCCGATCACTTTCTTGCCGGTCAGCAGCCAGTGAATATACCCCGCTAACGTCGTTACATAATCAATGCGCGGCACATGCTCCTCTTGGTTTAATATCGCTTGGTATAAGTGCGCGATACTCCAGCGCTCGGGGATATTGAATCGGAACAAGTGCGTCAGTTCCCTAGCCGCCGCTCCGGTCGTCGCATTGCGCCAAGTCCGAAACGGCACAAGCAATGTACCTGCGCTATCGAATGCCATATAGCCGTGCATCATGCCGGAAAACCCGATCGAACCGACGGTCCGCAAGGGAACGCCATATTCCCGCTCCACTTCCCGCTTCATTTCGCGGTAAGCGGTTTGGAGGCCTGTGATAATATCCTCTTGGTTGTACGTCCAATATCCGTCTTTCAACAGATTTTCCCATTCATAGCTGCCTGATGCGATGGTCTCGAAACGACGATCGATCAGCACCGCTTTAATCCGCGTAGATCCGAACTCGATACCAAGCGAAGTTTCCCCCTTGGTGATCGCTTCTCTCAAGTCCACATGGTTCATGACCACATCTATCCCCTCTCTGGTCGCGGTTTGCACAGAAATTCGATGCTTGCACGTGCTGCTTTCCGTTGAATCGGCCACTTGACGGAACAACTGTATGATTCCATCCGTAAGAAGGCGGTTTCATTTGCCGACAGCATCAGTATAGTTTCTGTACGTACATTTGTCAATGATGGTCAATAGTTATACCTACATGAGTCAATGAACGTCAATACGATGTTTTACTACGTATATGTGCGAAATTTAAATCACTGGGTGTACAAACGAGGTAGTCTCCCTTGCATTCCACGAACGTTATGTTAAAATGTGTACGTACAACTTTGCCGTTCCGAACAACGATGAAAGAAGTGGATTGCATGAAGCCAAAGTACCAGCTCATTATTGAAGATATCAAGAGACATATCCTCTCTGGAACATACAAGGTTGGCGACAAAATCCCTTCGGAGTTCGCTTTGCAGGAAAGCTATAATGTTAGCCGGCAGACGGTTCGGAAAGCCATTCTGGACTTATCCAACGAAGGGTTCCTGCGAAGCGAGCGGGGATCCGGCACGTATGTCAGCAGCCAATATCGTTCCAGAACGGGATCCAAGGCCACGAATAAGACGATCGGCGTCATCACGACCTATATCTCGGATTACATCTTCCCCTCCATCATCCGCGGCATCGAAAGCCGATTAAACGAAGATAATTATTCCTTGCTGTTAGCCAGCACGAATAACGATATCGCCCAGGAAAGAAAAGCGTTGGAAATGATGCTGTCCTACGGCGTGGACGGACTGATTGTAGAGCCCACCCGAAGCAATGTATACAACCCCAATATCGCTTACTATCTGTCTTTCAAGGAGCAGGAGCTTCCTTTCGTCATGATCAATGCTTATTACGAAGCGTTGGAAGTTCCGTTCTTCTGTCTGGATGACGTGCAATCCAGCTATCTCGCGACCCGGGAGCTCATTAGCAAAGGACACACCCAGATCGGCATCGTCGCGAAAATGGATGATTTGCAAGGGAAATTCCGAATGAAGGGGTTTATTAAAGCTCTCGGGGAAGCCAAATTGCGGTTCCAGCAAGAGCACGTTCTCTCGTTCGATACGGATACGAAACCGAACCTGTCCGCGAACTTGGAAGCGTATCTGAGCGACAATCGGGACGAACTGACCGCGCTTGTCTGTTACAACGACGAGGTAGGTTTGGAAGTCGTGAACGTCTGCAGAAAACTAGGAATTTCCATTCCGGACGATCTCTCCATCGTCGGTCAGGACAATTCCTATATCGCCAAGAACGCGAATATTCAGCTCACGACGTTGACGCACCCCCAAGAACAAATGGGACGCGACGCGGCGGACTGGATCATTAAGAATCTGCAAGGCAGGAAGGATTTGCCCGCAAGTACCTACTACCAGCCCGTACTCATTGAAGGAGAAACCGTAAAAGTGATCGAACTGGAATGATACGTCCCCACGTCGCCTTCGCCCCATACGACATAAGGGGGACCTTACGGTCCCCCTCCACTGTACTGCACGATCATCGGTTCAAATGAGGGATTAACGAAACTTTGATGGCGTCCGGTCCTTGAGCCGTCTCCATGGCTTTCGCGAAATCCTCCAATCCGAAGCGATGCGTAATGATTCCCTCCGCCGTAATTAACTTTCGCTCGAACAAATCGATGGCCACCGGATACGTATACGGACCTAAGTGCGAGCCGCGCAGGTCGATTTCCTTCTTATCCCCGATGACGCTCCAATCCGTCGTAACCTCTTGTCCGAAGACGCTGAACTCTACGAATCTGCCTAATTTTCTAATCATTTGAAGCCCTTGCGTAACCCCTTTCGGCGAACCCGTGGCTTCGATGTATACGTCGCAGCCGTAACCGTCCGTTAAATCATTGACGATTTTGAGCGCGTCTTCCTTCGTCGGATTGATCGTAATGTCCGCGCCGAACGTTTTGGCGAGTTCCAACCGCTTTTCGTTCAGATCGATGACCACTAATTTCTTAGGCGTCTTCAGTTTAATGAGTTGGATCATGCAAAGCCCTAAGGTGCCCGCTCCCGCCATCACGACGACATCTTCGAATTCGATGCCTGCCCGCTGAACGGCATGCACGGCGCACGCCATCGGTTCGATCAAACTAGCTTCGTCTGCCGTTACCCCGTCCGAAATTTTATAAATATTGGATGTGCTGCTGAACCGCATGTATTCCGCCATGGCCCCTTCCGCAACATCCTTCTGGAACCCGTAAATATTGTGGACTTGGCACATCCAGTACTTGCCTTCCAAGCAAAACCTGCACTTTCTGCATGGATTGATTTGGTCGGCCGTGACGCGATCGCCGATCGCTACCCCGAACTTGTCGGCAGCGCCTTCGCCTAATTCCACTACGACTCCATAGAACTCATGCCCGGCAATGACGGGCGCCTTCAACCATGGATCTTCTCCTCCCCAGTACATCGCTCCGCCCTGGAAAGCCTTCATATCGCTGCCGCAGATCCCGCAAGCTTCTACTTTGATGATGACTTCTTCCTTTCTCGCCTTCGGACGAGCTACTTCTTCCACCCTGTAATCTCTCGGACCGTACACTACAACTGCCTTCATTGTTTCCGGTAAATTCGTCATCGATATCCGCTCCCCATCTAGTTTTTATTCGTTCCCGGCTTAATCCTTTTGACGCGAACTGCTGTAATAAATGGCCGCAACGATAATGATGCCTTTCAACACTCTTTGAACAAACGGGGAGACTCCCATCAGGTTTAAGCCATTGCTTAACACGCCCATTAGCAATGCCCCCAACAACGTTCCAAAGATATGTCCCCGGCCGCCGGCAATACTCGTTCCGCCCAGCACCACCGCCGCAATGGCATCGAGTTCGTATCCTTCGCCCGCCATCGGTTGCCCGGACGAAAGCCTGGACGTCATAATTAAACCGCTGATGCTTGCTGTGATTCCGCTAATGAGATAAACCAACGTCTTATACTTTTTTACTTTGATCCCCGATAAGCGTACGGCTTCTTCGTTCCCGCCGATCGCGTAAATATATCGCCCGAACGGCAAATGGTTCAAAATGATATAAGCAATGATAAAGACTACAAACATAATAATGGCGGGCATCGGAATTCCAAGAAAATATCCTCTTCCGATGAAGTTGAAAGCTTCCGGCAGACCGGAAAGCGGATAGCCTCCCGTGTACAACAAAGCCAAGCCCCGCGCGACTTCCATCATCGCCAAGGTGACGATAATGGCCGGGATCCGAACATGAGCCGTTAAGGAACCGCTGATGTAGCCTAGCAACGCTCCTAATGCGATACCGATGCAAACCGCTAACACAGGCGGCATGGAATAATTCAGCATCATCCCCGCCATAATGGTGCCCGTGAAGGCCATGACCGAGCCCACCGACAAATCGATGCCGCCGGTTAAAATCACGAAAGTCATCCCTACAGCCAAAATTCCATTGATGGAGACTTGCCTGATAATATTTAAAATATTGGATGCTTCTAGAAAGTCGTTGTTGATGATGGACATAAAAATAAAGATGAACAAAAAGCCTATGAACGTTAACATTTCCGGATGTTCGAAAAGTCCCTTCACCCGGTCGGCGTACCGTCTTTGGCCGATGACGCCCGCGCTCGTTGTTTCGAATTTCGTACCGTTCACTGTCCTTCCCCCCCTGTTGCATACATCATGACTTCTTCTTCGGTCACGGTCCCGCCCGATAGCTCCGCCATGATCTTCCCTTTATGCATCACTAGGATCCGGTCGCTCATACCTAGCACCTCAGGCAGCTCGGAAGAGATCATGATGATCGAGTTTCCTCGATCGGCCAGCTGCCGCATCAGCTTATATATTTCTTCCTTGGCGCCTATATCGATCCCTCTCGTAGGCTCGTCGAAAATGAAGATATGGCACCCCGTGTTCAGCCATTTGGCTAGAACCACCTTCTGCTGATTGCCGCCGCTTAAATGCTTCACCTTTTGATTGCTGCCTGGCGTCTTGATCAACAAATCCTTGATCGATTGATCCGCTACGGATTCCTCTTTGTTATGATTGATAAGACCTAGGAAGTGCGTCAGTTCCTTGATCATCGGCAAGGAAATATTGTTCTTCACGGTCATATCCAAAATTAATCCTTGGGTTTTGCGGCTCTCGGGAATGAGACAGATCCCGTGAGCCAAAGCATCCGTAGGAGATTGAATGTCCGCCTTCTTGCCGCCCACGTACACTTCTTTCTCGGACGCCTGATCGGCGCCGATCAATGCTCTTGCCGTTTCCGTTCTTCCCGAGCCTACGAGTCCGGCAACGCCCAAAATTTCTCCCTTTCGTAACGAGAAGCTTACGTCTTTCAACTGAGCGTTGCTCAGTTTCCTCACTTCCAAGACGACCGTCTCATCTTTCGCGCCACCGGCGGGACGCACCGGATAAGCATTCTCGATCTCTCTCCCGACCATCATTTTGACGATATCTTGCTTGGTCAGCTCGCGGACATTTCTGGTCCCGACAAACTCCCCGTCCCTTAAGCACGTGAGCGTATCGCATATTTCCAATATCTCCTCCAAGTGGTGGGAGATATAGATGATGGTTACGCCGCTTTGTTTCAAGGTATCGATGAGCTCGAACAGCTTGGTGATCTCTTTGCCTGTTAAGCTTGCCGTCGGTTCATCGAAGATTAGAACCTTCGTTTCGATGGAGACGGCTTTGGCGATTTCGATAAACTGTTGGTTCGCCACACTTAAGCTGGCAACCGGTTTATCCAGACGGATGTCCGCATTGAGCCTTCGCAAGACGGCATCGGCCTGGGCTCTCATCTTTGCCTTATGCAACAGGCCGCCTCTCCTCGTCAGCTCGCGTCCCAGGAAAATATTATCCACGCCGCTTAAATAGGGAATCAGGCTAAACTCCTGGTGAATAATGCTGATCCCCATGTTCTGCGCTTCCTTCGGGTCTCTGAAGGTTACTTCTTTGCCGTCCAACAAAATTTTCCCGGAAGTAGGTTGATATACGCCCGACAAAATCTTCATTAGCGTGGATTTCCCCGCTCCATTTTCGCCTACTAAGGCATGAACTTCTCCTTTTTTGATGCCGAAGCTTACATTGTTTAGTGCTACGACGCCAGGGAATTTCTTCGTTATCCGTTGAATCTCAAGTACATTCCCCATGGTTGTAACCTTCCTCCTCATTCAGGGAGCGCTTCCATTACAATAACGGAAGCGCTCTCTGCACTTTACCAACTAAAACCTTCGGCATTCTCTTTCGTGAGCAGCTTGACGTCGATCGGTACGGAGGCCGGAACGACGCTCGCTCCCCAATATTTCGCCAGCGCCATGCCTAACCCGATTCTTACCTGATCCCTTGGGAACTGGGCCACTGTCGCTTTAAACACGCCGCCCTTGACGATCGCTTCGACGACTTCCGGATGACCATCGACGCTATACAGCCATACGTCTCGACCCGAAGCTTCAATGGCGGCATAGGAGCCTAAGGCGCCTCCGTCATTGACGCTGAAGATCGCCTGCAAATCCGGGTTGGACTGCAGCATATTTTCGGTGACCGCCATCGCCTTCGCCCGATCTTGATTCCCATTCTGCGTATCGACCAGCTTGATGTCCGGATACTCCGCGATCGCATCCTTGAATCCCTGTACCCTCTCCAGAATCGGCACGACCGGAATACCGTCCAGAATGGCTACGTTCCCTTTCCCTTTGAGGTCCTCCGCCATCTTCTGACCTGCCTTGTAGCCGGCATCATAGTTTTTGGAGCCTACGAAGGAGTCGATCGGTCCATTGGCCTGTGCATCGATCGCCACAACGATCACTCCAGCCTTCTTCGCCGCCAATACGGCGGTCTCCGCCCCGGCGCTGTCCGCAGGATTAATCAGCAGAATATCAATGCCCTTCTGAATCATGTCGTCAATATCGTTCGTCTGTTTATTAATATCGTGCTGCGCGTCGGCCACGATCGTCTCCGCGCCGATGGCGGCGGCCGCTTCTTCGAACGCCTCGCGCATGGAAATAAAATAAGGGTTGTTCATTTCCTGGAAGGCCATCCCGATTTTCAACTGCTCCCCGGACTTCGCTGCCGATCCTGTTTCTTCTACCGCGCCGGCGGGACTTTCCATTGAACAGCCTACTCCCATTACGGCCATCGACATGATTAAGGCGAATACCCACAAAAAAGGCTTCTTGTTCTTGTTCTTATTCATGTTCATCCCCCTAAAAGGTTTTCCTTCGCAAATGCGGTTATTGTTTGATTTGAACGAGTGCCCAAGCAACAATCGGCGGTTTCGCAGCATTCCGGCCGGCATCCCCCCTTTGGAGTAAATAAAAAAGGCGCCACGTCGACCATAGAAAATGCAGTCTACAATCAGACCCCATCTTCCAAGTCAACAATGGCACCCATAGCCAACAGAAATCTTATACCAACCATAAGTATAAAATTTCATGTTATTCAATTGGATTAGATCAATCTGCTTCAACATTGAAAGCCGCCTATACCAGTCATGAGCAAGGAGTTCTTTCAACCTTGAAAGCGCTTCATATGTGTATATCATATTACCCGCGTTTTGGTTTTGTCAATACATTTTGCAAAAAATTATTTCGCCTTAAACAACGAATCCGCCTTGATCAGCTCTTTCGCTACGTCCACAAGCTTCTGATTGTGATCCCGGCTCATTTTTTGCAGATGTTTCATGGCCTCTTCTTCTTTCATATTCATGCGTTCCATGACAATCCCTTTGGCCTTCTCTATATATTTACGCGCTTCCAGCGCCTTCTTCGCGTCCTTGAGCTCCTCTTGCAGCTTCTTGAACTCCTCGAATTTGGCCAAGCTGATATTTAGGGCGATTTTAATGTCCTTCTGATCGACAGGCTTGATTAAATAATATAAGACCCCTTCCTCGGTAGCCCTCTTGATCAAATCCTCGTCGTAGTAGGCACTTACAATAATGCTCGGGATGAACAGCTTCTCATTGATTCGTTTGACTGCCGACAGACCGTCCAAGTTCGGCATATTGATGTCTACGATCACAATATCCGGCTGCTGCTCGATGGCCAATTCCACAGCCTTCACACCGTCCGTCGCTTCTCCGACGACAACATGTCCCAGCTCTTCAACAAGAGACTTTAGCCCTAGCAACACAAGGTATTCATCTTCAGCAAGAACGATGCGTAATTTCTTTTCCATAGAAACACCTCTGTCCTGTTCTAATATAGGTCTCGTGTCGAATGCAGCCGGCTTCGAAGTATGCGCTTTCAAATCCTGGTGTGGAAATGCTGATGGAGTTAACCACTAATATATTATAAGATGATCTGCAACAAAATACCATGTTATCATTGCGGTAGGAGGGATTCCTATGTCCGCCAATCGTTTGGAAATCCGAGATTTGACCTTTCATAGCCCGGACGGATCGATTGAGAATATTCATGTCACGCTCGGCTCATCCGAAATTCTCGCTTTGCTTGCCAAAAACCCTGAACAAAGCATTTTCATTCAATCTCTCCTTGGTTTCCAAGAGGGTTCCACTGCTCGCGGGCAACTATGGTATAACCAAAATCTCCTGAACCACGGCCGGTTCGATTACGACAAAATCGCCATCCTGCATCATAAACCATTGCTGATCCGAAACTTTTCCGTAGCGGAAAACCTGAACTTTAACCGTATGCCTAGACGAAGCTTTCTTCCATTCATCCATTGGAAGAAAGTACGGGAACGGGCTGCGGAAATACTAACTCAGCTAGATTTTCAGATGAACCTGAACACGAAAGTCAGAAATTTATCCGAAGAGTATCAAAAACTGGTGTATATCGCTGCCATCTTCTCCAAGCAGCCCGAACTGATTATTATGCACGAGCCGCTAGACGGGCTGTCTGCCGTCAGCGCGGCGAAGCTCCATACCATCATGAAGCAATTTAAAGAAAATGGCGGCAGCATCCTCTATGTCACCAAACAGTGGGAGGAAGCGATCAAAATCGCCGACCGTATCTCCGTCTTGGCCGGCGGCAAGATCACGTATGAAACATCGGCTGCCGCAGCCAAAAACGACCCTCAAATCTTACTGCGGGAAATCGGCGATTACAAGCACAAAGGCTTGAACGAGCACAAAGACGAGGACGCGCAAAGCGTGCTGAACGCGGTATTTAAAGCAGCGGAATATCTCACCTCGGAGTACGAGCTCAAAGATGTGTTAATGCTGTTGGCCAAGGAAGTCACGAAGGTCATGAACGCCGACGGCTGCTCCATTAGCTTGATCGACGAGGAGACCTTAAGCATTATTGAAAATTTCGAGTATAAAAAGAAAGCCGAGCTGCAAGCGAAATTAAAGAAAAGCGCGCTCATGAGCATCGCCAAGGAACAAGATATTTATTATACCAACCAGCACGATCGCGAATTCGACTCCCTGTTCGAAACGAATGAGAACGTTAAAACTTTGATTTGCATCCCGGTTATGATTCGATCCCAAATTACAGGCATTATCCAAATGTATTACGAAAATTTTTACGTGTACTCCAAAGAGGAACTGACCTACCTCTCCGCCTTTGCCCGACATGCGGCCATCGCGATCGAGGATACCCGATTAATGGGAAGATCGGCTTTATTGCAAGAGAGTCATCACCGCATCAAAAACAATTTACAATCGATCGTCGGGTTGATCGCGCTACAGAAACAATTCGTCAAAGCAGACCCTGAAAAGTCGATCAGCGACATTCTCGACAGCATTATTGCCCGCATCAAAAGCATCGCGACGGTTCACAATTTATTGTCCAAAAACAAGTTAGGCCGAAGCATTGTCAATGTCAAAGAAATCATCAACGAAATCGTCGAACTGATTGACGTGAAACCTAATATCACAATCAGCCTAGACTTGGATAATCTTTTCATCCCTTATAATAAGGCTACATTATTTGCCTTGATCGTGAATGAATTAGTTATGAACAGCCACAAACACGCCTTCCCCGGGACGGCCGCCGGGGAGATTCGAATTCGATGCAAGCAGTCGGATGAGCACATCTTCCTATCCGTGAGCGATAACGGCCGCGGCTTGCCGAACGATTTCGATCCGACCAAGGTCAAAAGTTTAGGGCTGCCCACGCTGCAAGCGATTATCACCCACCAATTACACGGAGAAATGAAAATCGTTTCCGCGCAAGGACATACCGTTGAAGTTCGCGTCCCTGCCCACGGGATGTTTCAAGAGCGGTAGGCAGCCGTCAAATCGGACCGAACGAAGGTTCACCGTAACCCTCTTTCATGGCATAAGGAAAGAGCACCCTCTCGGGTGCTCCGGACCTTTCTTAGTCAGCTTTACTTTCCGGCGCTTGGTCGCCGTCTGCGACGGCGGCCGCCGGATCCTCCGCTGCTATTGCGAACGTCGTTCTTCGGCGGCGCACTGACGACTCTGTTCGCTTCCATCGCCGCCGTCCCCGTCATGGGGTACGGATGATCCGCGATCACGGGGATGGTCTGCTTCGTCAGCTTCTCGATATCCTTCAGATACGGAATTTCCTCTTCCTCGCAGAACGAAATCGCGATCCCGCTTAAGCCCGCACGTCCGGTACGGCCGATCCGATGGACGTACGTCTCCGGAATATTCGGCAGGTTATAGTTGACCACGTGCGACAGCTCGTCGATGTCGATGCCTCTGGCCGCAATGTCCGTCGCCACCAATATGCGAGTCGCTCCGCTCTTGAAGTTATTCAGCGCCGCTTGGCGGGCGTTCTGCGACTTGTCGCCATGGATCGCCTGCGCCGTAATCTTCGCTTTGGTCAAGCCGCGCACCAGCCGATCCGCGCCGTGCTTCGTACGGGTGAACACCAGAGCGCTCGCGATCGACGAATCCTGCAGCAGATCGATCAGCAACTGCTGTTTATTCGGTTTGTCTACGAAGTAGAGCTGCTGCTGAATTCTCTCCGCCGTCGAGGAAACCGGGGTGATCTCAACTTTTACAGGATTTCTCAGCAGGGAATTGACCAATGACGTAATCTCGCTCGGCATCGTCGCAGAGAAAAATAACGTCTGCCGCTTAGCGGGCAGTTTGGCAATGATCCGTTTCATATCATGAATGAAGCCCATGTCGAGCATCCGATCGGCTTCGTCCAGCACCAGAATTTGCACATGACTGAGATCCACGACCCCTTGGCTCATCAGGTCGATCAGCCGGCCCGGCGTCGCAATCAGAATGTCCACGCCTTGCTCCAGCAGCTGCTCTTGAGCCCGCTGCGAAACGCCGCCTACAATCACGCCGCTGCGCAGCTTTGTAAAACATCCGTACGCTTTGGCGTTGTCGGCAATCTGAATCGCCAGCTCCCGCGTAGGCGTCAGAATCAGCGAGCGAATTGCGCGTTTGCCGTTCGGGCGGCCTTGCTGCGCGCTCAGAAGCTGAATGATCGGCAGCAAGAACGCCGCGGTCTTGCCGGTCCCCGTTTGGGCGCAGCCGAACAAGTCGCGGCCCGCCAGCACCGGCGGAATGGCCTGCTCTTGAATAGGCGTGGCACTTGTATAGTTTTCCTTATCCAGCGCTTTAAGGATTGGGGGAATCAACTGCAATTGTTCGAATATCATAAGATCTCCTTCTTATAGGGCCCGCCTTCGATGCACAAGCCATACCTGCATTATACCCTAGAAAGAGGAGAATTGCTGATAAGCTTAATTTGTGCAGATGTGGAAATGAATAGATAGCCCTCGCATCCATTACGCAGGGGGAGGATTTCGTGGTAAAAAGAAATTTTATTTTTTCAACTCATGACCTTCCACATGGAACGGATTTGATGACCGAACAGATCATTTACGTTTCATGGAGCAGATCTAACGGCGAACAACCACCGTTCGAACGGGGAACGGTGGAGGTTTGTTCGCTATTTTATTTGCTTGCTCCGTGTTCGCTCATTCTCCTACGTTCGAAATAAAGACAAACTCCTAACCAAATTTGTGCGATCCCCATCGGCACAGCCAATATTCTGTCGTATGGGTGGGGAATGATGGCGGCTGCGACGGTCGCAACGGCGGCAACGGCGAGCAGGACAGCGCCCAAAGGCGGATGAACTTTGGCACGAAATGTTGCGATGCCGAACAATAGCCCCCCTAAGATATACATCACTCCCGCGATCGGCGCTAAAGCCTGAAAAATTCCAAGGTCCGCTTCGCTATTCGTACCACCAAAGATCCCCGTCATTCCCTCGACGAACTTCGGGGCATCCGTTGTAAGCAGCGGCAGAACAAAGGCTTCAACGAAGCTGAATGCCGCTGAAATTAACCAAAAGAGGCCAAACATGATCCATCCGAACAAGCCGAGCCAACCGGACTCTTCCACCTGTCTAGTGTAGATCCCTGTTATTCCGATCAGGCTAGAGAGGGACATCACCATGGTCAAGCATGCGACAATGACCCACAATTGCGAATTGACGGAAGACAGATCGTCGGCTGGATGGATCAATTGGATGAGAATATATAATATCCCTGCTAATACTAAAAACAAGCCCGCCCAACGGGTTAGACTTGCCGCCGATAATTTCCGTTCCCTTGCCTTGCTGCCCTGGTTCATTTCATTTCCTCCACTTTTCGAATTTGTATCATTGTCAACTTACGCAATGGCCATGGACTGCCTCTCACCGCCGTCCGCGCGCCGGCATCCGGTACGTCAACCTTGTTGCTTGCTAATGACAATGTAACATTCTCGGCTTCTTCCCACTTTCCCAATCTTGCTGTAATGAAAAAAAAGCACCTCGTTAGAGGTGCTTCGATGGTGGTTCTCCGCGGGGTACCGCCCTTGCATACGAATCGTTACTGCTTCGTGCCTTCATAGTACATTCCCAACGTGTATACTTGGAACACGCCCCGGTTAAATCGTACGTTCCAATCGGCTCCGTATTGGAAGTTCGCAAGCGTAATTTCACCCTGTACCTCGGCCGGGCCCCATGTTCCTTTGAACACGTTCGTCCCCAATGTATACTGCCAAGTGGAATCGGCGCGGATCACAAGCCGCCCGCCGGCCACACCCGGTGTGTATTTGCCTTGACCGCTGCCCGGCACGTCAGTTCCGACACCAGGAATCCACAACTCCCATGTTCCTACAAAAGAGAGGTTGGGATCTTCGGGGTCTGCAGGTTGTTCCGGCTGCTGCTCCTCAGGCGGCTTTGTGTCTGGAGGAGTCTCTTTGCCGGGGTCGGGTTCATCCGGTTTTCCATCCGTTCCGCCTGTTTGACTCTGTCCGGTGATTGTAATTTTTCGAGTCTTGTTATCAAACGTGACTTCCTGTTTCAGATTTTCGCTTACGAATCGAACGGGAACCATCGTGATGCCTTGAATAGAAGTGGCCGGAGCATCCATCACCACCGTCTTGCCATTTACGGTCGCTACGGAATTATCGAGCCCAAGGGTAATGATCTGACCCTCGTGTACTATAGTAATTTCGCGTGTCGCGCCATTCCAGTCTACCTTCGCGCCGATTGCCTCCCCAATGAAGCGCAGCGGCACCATTGTCCGATAGTTTAGCGTCGTGGGAGCGGCATCCAATGTATGCGCCTTCCCGTTTACGACCGCTTGACGGCTCCCCATACTTAATTCAATGGTTCGCCTCGATAAGGATTCCTTCTTGATCACCTTGTATACTATCGGTTTAGAAAAAACGGCTTTGCCGGATTCGTCGTAAGCTGCAAGCCTGTATACATAGGTGTGCCCGGCGAAGGCGTAATGATCCGTGAACTCCGGCTTATCTAAAGCGAAGTCGTTCATTTTAACATACGGCTCTCCATTATCCGATCGGTAGACATCAAATTGCGACCCGGAGACCGCCTTCAAAGGCAATACGATAGGACCTTCCACGACTTGGTATACTTCTATAGCTTGCTCTAGGTCCTTCTTTGGATCACCGAGTACCGTTGTTTCTTCCGTCGGCTTCGGATTCTCCGGTTTTGGTTTTTCCGGCGTTGGTTTTTCCGGCGTTGGTTTTTCCGGTTTCGGGTTCTCCGGCACCGTCGATTCGCCGCCGGCATTCCCGCCGGCGGTTTCGATTGCGTACGAGAAGAACACCTTCGTAATGGCCCCGCTGTAATCCTCGTTATACCGATCAATGCGAAGCTTCGCATATTTACCGTCGTGCAGCTGAATTACGTAAATCGTACCCTTCCCGACTTTCTGCGTATTCGAGAAGCGGAGCCCGGCTAAGGAGGTGGATGCTTCGAATGTCTCGCCATCGACCACGGCGATCGCGCTTGCGCCTATGCTTCCTTTATAATCGATGACAACGTCCGCTTCGGCTGCGCCCGCCATTTGCTGTCGGGCCAGATTTAAACCGCCCTTGTCGAGAACATTCCCCGACCAATTCAAGGTGTATATACTAGGCGAGTCATAAGTGCCTGTCTGCACGGCGCCCCAGCTCGTCATGGAGGCGGCTCCGGCTTTCCCGAGCGGGAGCAGAAGCAGGATGAGGCACAAACCGATCAGCGTCTTAAAGTACAAATATTTATTGGTCAATGAGGTTCTCCCCTTATTTCTTCAAGCTTGCAATATAATAGGGCAGCCACATGGCGCTGCCGTCCGCCCATTTACCGGCGTCGTAGGCCACCATTGTTTTGCCGTTTCCATTATATAGCAGCGACCAATTAATACCGTCCGGTCCGTTCTCCAGAATGATGGAGTACTCATAACCGTATACCTCATTGACCTTAGACGGCCGCCATTTCCCGGATACCGTTGTCTTTGTCTTAAAGGTATAAGTTCCGTCCGCATGAATCGTCAGGGTGCCTCCATCGGCGCCTGGGTTATATTCATGTGTAGCGTAATTGCCCGTATCCTTGTAATACAAATTTGTCGCGCCGCCCTCGATCCAAAGATCGTAGTTTCCAACGAAGGACGTGAAATCATATTCTTTCGTCGCGAATTGGTCAATTTGGTCCGGATTGTCGGAAGCTTTCACACCTTCATAAGTCGGTATCCAGTAGACCGTAATTTTCGTATTGTACAAAGCATTATTGGAATAGGCTCCTTTTCTGAGCAGTTCAATCTTACCTTCCGTCAGCGGAACAACCGCCCAGTCCGCCTCTTCCATAGCACGGTGTAAAATAAGCGAGGAGGGGTTGTTTTCCACCTCGTTTTCCTTTGCGATGCTCCATACGCCGGCATACTCGCCTTGGTGCCTCATTTTGATAGCGTAGGTGCCGTCTTGATAGATGCTTAATGATCCGCTTTGCGGATCCGATGCCGAAGACTCTTTGATTCGAACATCCCAATTACCGAACATGGATACAACGAATCCTTGTCCTTGCGCCGGCTTTTGAACGGAGGTCTGATTCGGTAGTGCAGCAGCCAATTCGCCTGAAATTGTAATGGAACCTGTTGCTTGATCGAATTGCACCTGCTGGTTGAAATTTTCGCTGATGAACCGGAGCGGTACGAGTGTTGACTGACCGATGATCCTTGGCGGAACATCCAGTTTCTTGCTTACCCCGTTGATCATCGCTGTCGGTTTGTTAATCCACAGTTCGATCGTCTGTGTGCCCGAGGTTAGGCTGATTTTCTGCTCAGCCCCATCCCATTTCACTTCGGCTCCTAGCGCTTCGGCCAGGAAGCGGAACGGTACGAGCGTGGTGCCGTTCACGACGGCCGGCGGCGCTTGCAGCGTTGTTTGCTTACCCTGTACGATAGCGGAGTTTTGGCCGATTGTAAGCGTAATGGAAGATTTACCTTTCGAGACTGGTGCAGGCGTCGGAGCGACGGGGGGTTGGGTCGGTGCGGATTCCGGTTTGGGGACTGCCGGGGGAACTTCCTGCACCGGTGTAATCGTACTGGGTGCCGCAGCCTCCCGCTCCAGCACATAACTGAAGGAGACGCTTTGGTAGGAAGACCCATTCTCAGGGGACAGTCGATCAATCTGAAGCTTCGCGTAACGGCCATCGCTGAGCATTACTAGGTAAATGTCGCCCGCCGCTAAGGTATACGAATTCGTAAAACCCGTAAGATCCCGGGACGTTGAGGCGGTCAGCGGTTCGTTGGGCAATTTCAAGATTGACGCAGCCCCGATTGCGCCGTACTGATTGATGACAAAGTCAGCTTCCGTCGGTTCGGCGGTGGTACGCTGCTCAGAAAGCGCGAAGCCTCCCCGATCTAAAACGTTTCCAGACCAATTCAGTGTATAGGGATGGAGAGGCTGGTAGATTCCGGTTTTGACCTCCCCCCATTGCAAGGCGCCGCTGCCCGCCTCCGCCTGAATGGGCTGAGAAGAGAACGGCAGCAGCAGGGTTGCTACGACAACCGAAAGCAGGAAGGTGAATACTTTTGTCAAATGGCACACTCCTTCGAATTCTAATATGGTTTTATTCGGTTCGCGAGGAAATTTCGATTAAATTGTAGCATATTAGTCGGATATTTTGGGCACATTTCAGGAATAATTTGTGCCTTAAGCCGGATACGTGCGAAGCCCATAATCCATCTAAAGAAGTAAAAAAGTCCTCAGTTACAGTGAAATTATGCAGAAAGCGCTTGTTACTATTCTTAATTTTATTTTCCCATTTTCTAGAAAACAGGTAACGGGACTAATTTCTACAACGAAAAAAGCAATGTGCCTATCCCCTTGGGATTCGGCGCATTGCTCCTGTTGATCGACATTTATGGATTTATTTTATCTACGTTGTATTTTGCCCCAAGCTTGTTCGCTATATAGATTTCGTAAATTTCCCGCTCCACGGGATCCTCTACGATGCACACCTCTATTTTCGCCACTTCATCCCTGTGATTCTTGATGGGCGAGACGGTATCCTCAAAATGCTTCTTAATCCGCTGCCGTAACTTCCGAGCCTTTCCGACAAAGAGCAGTTCGTCCTTGCCGTTGTAGAACATGAAGATGCCGCCTTTTTCCCTGGTGATCAGGTGGAAATCCGTAAACCCATAAATATGACTCAATTCTGGAGCCTCTTGTTTATAGATCGTTACTTCCGGCGTTGGGATGGTAATCGTTATCAAGTTTAACCACGTCCTCTTAACATATAGGGTTACATCGTAACATAGATAATCGTTATCGTCTCTTTAAAAGTAGTATATACCTATATGGATCGCTGCTATTCAAAATGGTTAATCAACGCCAATGCCTCTTCATGATCAGGCTCGAGCTCCAACAATTTTCGTAAGTACATCACCGCATCTTCGACTAACCCTAACTCGAAACAACAAATGGATAGACAATAAAAAACGGTTGATACGACCTCTTCCCGCTCCTGACGTATCGAAGTTTCCAAAAACCATTTGGATTTTTCGTACATCCCCATCTCAAACAGTACCAATCCGGCATCGAGCGCTAAGTCATAACGCTGCTGCTCCATGGCGTAATACGATGACCACATCATCTGTATGCCTCTCACAATATCCTGCTTTTCTTCGTCGTTTGCATCCGGTAATAGTTTGGATATCTGCTTCGTGTTCTGAACGAAAAATTCTGCATCATATCCGCCCAAACGCCAAAAACTTAATAATTGCTGCATTCCCATGCTATCTTGATTGCGATCCACCCAGACCTTCAAACTAAAAAACTCGTCCGGACCGAAACGTTCAATACTTCGGCGAAAAGCCAATCGAATATTTGCATAATCCATGGGTTTGTCCAAGTTGAGTATACAGCCGACATTTAAATTTTTATAATGATGCGGGGGGAATAACGCGGTTGCTCCTCTCTGCTCGAAGACGTGCCGAATCGCGTGGTAGTTTGCCGTTAAAGAGAAACTTCCATGCAAGATCAACTCCGGCGGTTCCGCGAACTTCCAGCTATCCAGTAAGTGATCTCCTTTGTCCGCCGTGATCAATACGAATCCCGCTTGAGATAACCGATTCAAACGTTCCAAACAATCTAACCCAGAGACAGGAAATAAAATATGCGAGTCTTCGAGTTGTTCCCGGTACATGGAAATGACATCATAGTAAGGGTAGTTTTTTTGTTCGTACTCAGGCGCCCGTCGATACTCATATTGTAAGGCGATTTGCTGTAACCATTCCGATGCTTTCATCTCATCGTTACGTTCGGGATATTCGACAATGACATCTGCTTCATAAATTTGCCCGTCACCAATATAAATCAATTCTTGTGGAATGCTATCAAAAAAGTAATTGGCAATAATGATTAACGGTTGTTTTACATCTCCTGCACGAATCGTCGTGCCGGATACAACGAGGTCTAGCACTGTATCATGGACTGCATCGAATCGCGCAAAATCCAGTAATCCCTCGGTAATATAAGATTGTAGGGCGGGATGTGCCTTCCAAGCCATCACATTGTTTATCGCCAGATCCGTCATGATATACCGGAACGAAGGCAGCGAGATCCCCGCGTAGTCCCTCAACTGGCACAACTCATGCAAGACATGGTAAGCAAGACGTCCCGCTCCTGCTCCAAGTTCCACAATGTAAACAGGATTTTCCAGATCCCCTTTATTGGCTCGGTCTTGAAGAAACCCAAAGATCATTTCTGCATATGCAGCGGCGATCATGGGATTACTCGTTATAAATTGAGGAACTTGGTCATTCCTCCACGCCTCCGTTCCTTCCTCTTCATAATATTTACGCTGGAAATCCCAAATAGGCGCTTCACTGAAGCGGTAACGTTCTTTTTTATACCCTGTCATTTCAACGCTCCTGCTCCCTGGGTGTTATTTCAAATCGCCGCGGCCATCCGCAAACATGGCTGCTCCTTTTTCATTTTCCCACTTTTGCCTTTATTTAAAACTTTGCTCCATGAACGGGTTGAACCCCTGACATGCCCTTACTATACTAACACCGAATGCCCGCGGCTAACAGCGAACTAACAAGATTCCGTCACTGCTGGCTGCGTCTCACTGTACTCCGTAACCGGTTGTCGGCGAAAAAAATAGCCTGCGACTACGCAGGCTAGAAATGGATGTTCTACCAAACAACTAATGCTCCGTTGGAATATCGTTTTGCGACGTATTCCCTAATGGCAAAATTACCTTAACCGTGGTTCCTTCATTCAACCTGCTTGAAATGTTCAGCGATCCTTGATGGTCTTCAATGATTTTACGACAAACCATAAGCCCTAACCCTGTTCCCTTTTCCTTTGTGGTATAGAAAGGTTCCCCAATTCGCTTCAGTTTGTCTTCGGGTATGCCCTCACCCTGGTCAATAATGCGTAAGCAAATGCTGCCCTCTTCGTGTTTGTTAACCGATATCATCACTTGCCCGCCATTTGGCATTGCTTCTATCGCGTTTTTAAGGAAATTGATAAATATTTGCTTCATTTGATTCTCATCGCATTGTATGAAAGCCGGCACGTTATGTTCGCACTTCAATTTCACTTCAATATTGTACAAATGCACCTGCGGATCCATAAGTGTGCAAACCTGCTCAAGCAAGGCTCTTATATCCACTTGCTTTAATTTCGTAGCTTGCGGTTTGGCCAGGAGCAATAACTCGTTTAGAATGAGTTCGATTCTGTTCATTTCATCTGTCAAAATTTCAAAATAGTAAGGCTTTCCGTGACCCTCCGCTTTCATCAATTGATGAAATCCCTTGATCGACGTTAAAGGATTACGAATTTCATGGGCAATGCTCGCAGCAAGCTGACCCGCTAAGCTCAGTTTCTCCGAATTCAAAAGCAGCTCATGGGTCTTTTTCCTTTCTGTGATATCCCGTATGATGGCACTCCAGTAATATTCGCCGTTCGTTTGCCAACAATTGAGAGAGATCTCCGCAGGGAACTCCGTGCCGTCCTTTCGAAGTCCGCTCAATTCGACCATTCGTCCAATCGCCATGGATTGTCCTGTGTCGCGGAGACGCTTAAGGCCTCGACGGTATGTCTCTTTGAGATGCTCAGGCACAATAATCTCGAGATCTTGTCCGATGGCTTCCTGTTCTTTATAGCCAAAAAGCGCCTCTGCCCCTTTATTCCACGCTATAATTTTCGTGCTTTGATTTGCCAAAATAATGGCGTCGCTTACCGATTCGACGATCGCTTGCTTGGCCTGCTGCGCTGCTTTCTTCGCGAGTAGCAGCTCATGTTCGAGTTTTTTTCTATTCACTGTTTTAATAAAGATACAATCAATGACCGTTACTCCGTCCTGTTCGCGACACATCCCATTAAGGAGGACTGGCACTTCAGACCCGTCGCCGGATTGCAAAGTGAAGTACATCTCCTCCACCTTGCCATGCATCTTCAGCATAGGAAAAATATACACTTGGTAGAAAAGCTTGCTCGGCTCCGTTAAAATTGCATCCACATGCCGACCCTCAATATTGCTGCGCTCTGCATTGATCCACTCCAAGAGCTTATCATTCATCGACTGAATGAAGCCCTCTAGAGATAATGATAAAAACCCACATGGCAACTGATTTGCATGGATGATCATTTATCTTGCGACATTGTGAGGTAGTCATTGATCAGTGCTACGGTTTCCTCCGGATGGCTCAAATGAGGACAGTGTCCCGTTGCTTGCATATATCGGATGTCGCTGCCAGGCATGTGGCGAAGAAGGTATTCCCCTACTTCTCTTGGAGCGATCGCGTCTTCAGCGCATTGCAAAACAAGCGACGGAACGGTCGCTTTCGATAATTCCTTCCGGTAATCAGATAAGAAGGTCGCCTTTGCGAAGTTGACGGCAATGACCGGATCGGTCGAACAGAAGCTTTCTTCCAATTCCCCGGATAATTCCGGGCGATCCGCATTTTGCATAATAATAGGGGCCAGATAATTTGCCCATTGGATATAATTTTTCTCCATCAATTCAATGAGACCTTCCAACGCGCTCATTTCAAACCCGCCGGCGTACTCAGGAGGATCATTCAAATAACACGGAGAAGGTCCGATCATGATGAGTCGTTCGAAGTACTTGGGATCCTGTATAGAAGCGAGCAGGCCGATCATCCCGCTGACGGAGTGTCCTACGAAAATAGCCTTCTCTAATTGGAGAGAAGCAAGGACATCCAATACATCTTGGGCATAACCGGAGAGTTGACTGTATCTTGTATGGTCGTAGTATCGAAGGTCGGTCTTTCCTGCGCCTACATAATCGAAGGTAATAACGCGATAATCTTGTTCAAACGCCGGAGCGACATACCTCCACATTCTCTGATCGCAACCGAAACCTGGAGCAAAGATGATGACCTTATCGCCAGATCCTGTTATTTTCACGTCATTTCGCTTTATAATATCGATGTTGTCCACACAGAGCTCCTCCTTCATTATAAAACGAGAAACATTATGAAATTGAAATATTATCCTAACAATGAATTCTAACAAATTATTTGAAATAATTATACATTTTTTCGGAAAATCAGCCTCAGCAGGATCATTCCGTTAGGTCTGTAGCAAGCTATTTTTGAACAACCCACCCTTTTCAAATTTGTAACCACCCTAAGGAATTCTACATAGACTAATATGGAATATACAGGTGGAACTGGCGGAAAGCATACCTAAAATGACGGCTGCGAGCTCCTGGACTACAAAATGCGGCTCAAAGAGGCTTGGCTAAAATCCAAGGGTATTCTGACAAAAAGGGAAAGAGGGCAAGCCCTACAAGGCGGCCGTGGTGGCTTGCGCCAACACGTTTATGCCATCCTTAGTAAGAGCTAGCCCTCTCGAACCTAACACATAATCACTTGACAAGCATCGCTGATGTTACTGTCCAGCCTCTTCTTCTTCTTCCTCTTCTTCCTCTGCTGCGCCGAAGGACAATCCATCAATCTTACCAGAATCCATGATCACTACCTGACCTTCTTCGTCTACAAAATAGGCCAACTCGTCATTAAGGTTCATAAATTTCTGAACAACAACCGGTGCTCCGTTCAAATAAACGGTCCCGAGTGTATAATTGGGCGGCAGCTTCTTCAAGAGATCCACAATGGATTTTTGGCAATTCATGTTATACCTCTCCTTTATATGAATAATAGGGGATAAAGTTTAGCTTTGTTCCCTTCTTAGAACCGTCAATTTATTGAGCTTCCTCTTCCTCTTCTTCTTCTTCCTCTTCGGCTGGGGCAAAAGAAATTCCATCGATCTTGTGGGAGTCAAGCACCACAACTTGGCCGTCTGCAATGAAGTAACCGAGATCATCGCTATCAAGGTTAGAGAATTGGGTAACCGGTACCGGTTGACCGTTCAAGTAAATCGTTCCAACGGAATAGTTCGGAGGCAATTTCTCCAGCAATTTGCTCAAACGATTCTTCTCGACATGGTTTCCACTCATAGAAAACACTCCTTTAAGTTTTCTTTTTTTTAGATAATACCTTTGAAGCTCCACCCAAACGACCTGATTGCCTTCTCTTCTTCTTTTATATAACCCCCTTCCAACTGAAAACTGCTCCCTTGTACTCATAGTGAGAACAAGGAAAGCAATAAAATTCCCCCCTACAACAAAGTGTTGGTTTACACCAACCTCCTGAGCTAGGAGATTACTTTATTGTATGGGGGGACATCGTCTTTGTTATAAGGTAAAAGCGTATTTATGCAGAATTGGTCTTTTGTACAAATACCTTACTTCCCGGTATCCTGAAGCTGCCCTAATGCAATCCCATCAATTTCTGTACAGGAAAGGGAAGAAATACGGGTGCCATCGGATATGAACTTCACCTCTCCCGATGCTTCATCTACATGGATCAATTCGTTAACCTGGATGACCGTTCCTTTGGTGTAAATTGCGGACAATCGATAACGTGGGGGCAGATCCATAAGAACCCGGCAAAAGGTTTTCCCTTGATCACCGTTCTTTAAGACAGCAGGCTCTTCGTTTGGATCGACGTTGGAGTCAACCTGTACCGAAGGTTGATTTTCTTCCACCAGTTTAGGGTAAAGCTCAATCGGTTGCGGGGAGTAAGCTTCTTCTTGTGGAGAGTAAGTTATAGGATCCAATAATTCATTCGGTTGGTTCCTTCGTGACTTCTTATCCCTGCTGTATTTCCGCGGCGACTTCAGGGATTTGAATTTTCTGCGTGATCCAACAGGCCTTTTTCCATTTTCCTTTTTGTCGATTCTCCTTTCCCGCCTCCCCTTCCTTACAGCCTTACAAAGGTGATCCTGTTTGGAACAAAAACACTTGATTTTCTTCGTATTAATCCACAAATTCGGTATACGACCGACGGTACATATTGATAATTTAGGGCATCCAAGCCTTCTTTTTCCCAAATCCACACCTCCCTTAACTCCCTAACATGATATGTATCCTGTATAAAAAAAGGGGGCCCATTTTTCCGAACTTTAGGAAAACCTGCAGTTACTTATGATACGGTTCACTGTAAAATCAAATTATAAAGAAAGGTACATCGATTCTGGGGGCAAGCAACGATGAAATCATTAATAACACCGACGATTCCCGGTGGGATCATAACCATGATCGTATTTAATCTAGATTATTTCCAATTCAATCTTGTCGAAAAATTCCTCCTGTTTGCGACTTTCGTCATTGTCCCTCTTGTGATATTACTCTTGGGCCGTGACGAAAGGGACCAGCATCAACGGATAATGTATGTTGTTATTAAACTGCTTCAATTTCCAGCGGCGCTTCTTGCTTTAGCCTCCGTAATGAGCAGTAAGACGTGGGGGCTGGGAAACACTGCATTACCAGGGCTTCTCTCCCTCGGGTGGTTGCTGTTTACCCTAATGCTCTGCATCTATGGCCTAACCATGATTATGAACCACAAGGGAAGAACAGGAGAAATAGCGATCGGCGCGGGGCTCGTTTACTTTTTTATCGGAGGTTTCTGGTTCGCCCTATATCAGTTTCAACTCGACTTCTTTCAAGCTAATCCCGCAACGCACGCACTGAGTTCGGTCCATTTTCATTTCTCGTCTGCGATCGTTCCTATTTTTATCGGTGTACTGGGACGGGTCATGACGAAAAAAAGATGGTATCCTTGGGTCGTTGCCGCCGATCTCATCGGACCCATTCTAATCGCTGTCGGTATTATGTTCTCGAAACCGCTTGAGTATATTGGTGTCACCTTATTCGCCTGTAATATAACGATTTACACCACTTATCTCCTTGCTTACTTGAGGAAAGGCCCTCTGCACAGGAAAGCAACCTTCTTTTTATTTCTTTCCTGCATTGCTTTCTACACGATTGTCGTCCTTTCCATTAGCTATCCGTTACTGAAAAATGCGTTTTCCTTAACCATACTCGATTTTATTCCGATTTATGGTTTGCTGCATGCGTTTGGTTTTGTTCTTTGCGGACTGGTCGGATGGGTGTACATGATGGACTCTCTAGAGAAAAATCCGCATGTTTACGAGACATAGCACGGCGAAACAGTTCGGTGAGTCCCCCCTTCGTTCCCACCGGGTTTCACATTTTCAGTCGTTTCCGGAGCATACTTCCTGTTCCTTAGGGAAACCTGATTTCGTGGTCCTAAAATTTGGAATACGGGGTGAACTTACAACGATGGAACCGCCTGTTCAAGAGGGGATGCCGGACACAGTCGAAGACCCGGCTCGCTTTTTCCCGGAAAACCGCGTGTTGGAACCCTTGCCTCGTGCGGAGGTGGAACCCACTCAGGATGACTTATTCATGCGAATCAGCGGGGGGCGCAAATTGGCCGATTGGGAATTCGTGGAGCGTTCCCTTGAGGAGAACCGTTTCTGGATGCGGGTGATGATGGAGCATGCCTTCTTCCTAAAGATTACCTTACCCAATGAAGCAACCGAATTTCTACAACTGGCCGAGGAATTCGAAGCCTCCTTCGCCAAACAGCTGCACCGTGCGCTTCACGAAACGCCTGCCAACCCGTCCGACGTCGAGAAGCTCAACCTCGACAGCATTGACTTACTCACTCGGGCTATGGAGTATAAGCAAAACGTGTTCTACCGCAATGTGAACGGCGATTTTCGCGGCATGAATTGGACCAAGACGGCAGAGCATATTCGGCGGGAACCGCTTTATGTGATCAAAACCCTCTTACGACTAAACAGTAAAGTCGAACGCCCGCTGATCGAGGAATTGGTGGAGGACAACGAGTTTTTCCTGAAAATCATGGCCGAGCATGGCGTATTCGCGCTGCACTTCCTTGACCCGGACGAGGACGATATTCTCGACTTGGCCCGATTAATGGGGGATAAATTTAAAGTATTGACCATGCAAGCCCGGAACTTGGAAATCGAGCCCCCATCGAAGACGGCGATTCTCTCCCAACTTACGATCTTCCGCGGGTCGACCCTGCTCTTCCACGGTCTTATGGAGGAAGTGCATCGCTTAACCCAAGAGAAAGAAATCCGGGGGGTCGCGGACCCCAACATCATTGGACATATCACCCGCGAAGCAGGGAAGTATCTAACCGTATTGGACCGTATGGAAGCGCGTATTAAAAATACCCCTATCCCGAGGAGGTATGAACAGTGACGACCATCATATTGCCCCGATTCCTTCCGAAGCTCGGGTTACGTGAAGACCCCACGGATCCTACGGCGATATATTCGTTCCACGACAACATCGAGGAGCATGAATCCACGACATTAAGCGATCAGGAATATATCGAGCGGTCGTTGGAAGAAAACCAATTTTGGCTGCGTATCATGATGGAACATTCCTTCTTTCTGCGGTCTGGGCTTCCGCCCGATGCGACCCGGTTGATTAAGCAGGCCGAACAATTCGAGATCGTGTTCGAGAAGCAATTGGACCTTGCTTACAAAACCCCCGCCGACCCGCAGGAAATTAGCAAGTTGAATGAAGAAACGCTCGTCCTGACCCATAAGATTGCCCTGTTTAAACAAAATGTCATGGAGGAAACCCTCGGCAAACTGAGGGGGTTCAATTTCCCACTGCTGATTGACCATGTAAGAAGGGAAGCCATTTACTTTTTAAAAACACTTAAGCAAATCCAAAGCCGGCGCGAGCATCCCGTCACCGACGACGTGATCGACGAGAACATCTTCTTCCTGCAGATTATGGCGGACCATTCGAAGTTCATCGCCCATCTGTTGGACCCCCAAGAAGAATCGCTCATCAAACTGTCTCGCGACTTTGGGAAACAGTTCGACTTATTGGTGTACCAGGCCCGCAACTTAGATTTCGGTTCTCCGTCCACCGAGGTCATGCGCGATCAGTTGACTATGTACAAAGGCGCAGCTTTAGAGCTTCGTTCCTTTAAAGAACAGGCGACCAAATTGATCGAAGCCTGTCAGGTACGCAGCATTATCGACCCGAAATTAGCTTCCCACGTCACCCGAGAAGCAGCTAAATTCCTCTCCATCATCGATCGATTGGAATCGCGCTTGTAATCGTGCTCGCTAAGTCTCCATTGAAATTTGGAGGCTTAGTTGCATTTTTGCGCTTATTTGCGGACGTTCACCGCGCTACCCTGCCACACGTTCCGCCCTGATTTATGTTACGGCTCTCCGCGCTGTTTATTACGGCAAGTGATTGTGGCCAATCTTCGTATTTCATCGCTTAATTTGCGATTGACAGGATACACTTCTTTCAATGAAATTTAAAATGCGAAGTGCCGATTCGGGAACACGATCATATCCCTGTACCATGTCTCCTACGATTTCTGCAAAACGAGGGTATCTTTGCTCCATCCGCCTCTCATTTCCGAACGGATCAGGGAAGTAATCCACCTCTTGCTCCAACAGATGGAGCACGGATAGAATATTGTCGACAGCATAACTTTGAACAAACCTCGTTGCGGATAGGCGCTCTCCCCTCGCATATCGGCCAAGTCCCACATACAAATTTTTTAAAGCTTCATTCAAAGGAAAGTCCAAGGAGTCCTTTTTTATGCTGGGGATCGGGTTGGAAGGTTTAGAAATCCCCGCATTGCTGTACAAGGGATCCTTCCACACGACCCGACCTTCCGTATAGGAGGCGTTCTTCAACTCCCATTCCTCGAATACCGCACATTCCCATAAATTCCGTCCTCGAACAAAACTTTATACCCTACATCAGAATTCCGAAAAGAATAGGCAAGGGGGTGAACTTCTTCGAGCCAATCTAACTGGTCGATATATCTTTCTTTCTGACCCGGCTTCACGATGACAAAGAAATCCAGATCCGAAAACTCATCCATCCGTTCTAACTCGATCCCAACGGAACCGACTCCTAATAATAAAAGAACTCCTCCCTTGCGTTCGAGCGACTTGCCGATCTCGTCGAGCCGTTGCAACAGCAGTTCTGTTTTCGGCACATGAATCCTCCTTTGGGTTTGAGAATGCAAAAAAGGGTCCAACCCACTTCTCAGCGAGGTTGAACCCTAAGGTTACATTGCCTTCATTTTCCTAATTTGAAATTATCATGCCTTCTTATTGCTGTCAATCGTAAGACTTGCCGTTACTTATGGTACGGTTCAGCGTAACGGGGGTAACGGCAAAAAAAGAACAACCCAATTAGGTTGTCCTTTCGAATCAATAAATAAAATAATCCGTAAATGGTTTTAAACTGTAACAACCGCAAAATTAGACCCTTACCCTTGTTCTTGTTCTGATCCTTTGCTGAATTTGTTCATACAGTTCTATTTCCTCGTCGTCTGCATTGAACGATATCACTAAAGCGTAACTTTGGTTATCAAGACCCTCAGGGTGTGGGTACTGTTCTTTTCCCGCAACAACAATTGTTATTGTTGGCTCCTCTTCCCCCTCAGGTACACCTAATAAATCCAAACCACCCTGTCTGCCTTTAACCCACCTTCTTAATTGTACAGTGGAATTCTGAACTGTTTGATACCCTGGTAAAAACTTGGTTTTACAGTTTTCAGGAACAACTGGGAGTTCATCGGGGTCACCATTTTGTCGCGTCCTCCTAAATTGTTCAATCTGTCCCGCAGTCAGTCCCTTATACACCTCAAACCAAAGCTTGTTTGCTGTGTAATCTTTACGGCTAAGTCTAACTGGAGGGTCATATGCCAGGCTTATAGAAATGCTTTTATTGAACCTCCCCCGCAAAAACTCAGGAGGTATTCTAATAGTATAGATATGGAATGAATTAAGAGGAAGCCGTTCTTCTGCAAATAAAGTTACACTATTTTTTCTGGACCATAATATCTCCTCTGAAGGGCGACCATAACCTATTAAACGAAGTACATACTCGGATTTTCGTGGTTGTTGTCTTGTATCGTTTTCATCGACTGCTTCACGAATCCAATTTTCAACATCGCCTGGTGTTTTTGCCGAATTAACAACCATTGCTCGAATCAAATTTGAACTAGGAGCTCTATCTAGTTGTTCTTTCAATGTATTTTCGATAAGTGCACACAAATGAGTAATATGTGGAGCCGAGAAACTGGTACCAAAAAATCCAGCAAACCATCTACCGTCTTCAATCGAATGTCTCAATGATGGTTCTGCAATGTTAGGGTCATTTTTTATCCACCTTACATCATTAGCTGCTTGTTGTAATACAAAACTTCCCCCAGGTGCTACCAGATCCGGCTTTACTGCCCTATTTACTCCAAAACCGGCCCTTGTAAATGCTGATGGAGATTGAATCGGCGTAACTGATATTCTTGGTAATTGCCCCATTGTCCTTACATCATTGCGCCTAGCTACGGCTCCAACAACTAAACAGATAGAAGCTGTCCCCGGGTCAATTAGTTTATGAGTAGAGGAAAATAGGTTATCCCTTACTTTTGCCGCTATTTCATCACGAGTATTGCCAGTTGGCAATTCCGGATTAATTACATTTCCAGCACTTACGACAATTACGATATCCAACTCACGCGCAAGGTTGTCTAATGTCTCTGCCCAAGTAAACTGTCTTCCATCATTATAGATTTGATCGGTATTTCCAACTGATAGATTGAATATTCGGCAACCACGTTCCCTGTGATAATACCTTATTGCTTCCTCCATTAGCATCTCCGGCCTTCTGTTTTCCGGGAAGACGGGGGTATTCCAGACTGGGTCGTTCTTCATCACCTTAGCACTACAAATTCTTACTCTAGGGACCCATGCATTGTTTGAAATACATTTTGGAATATCACCATATACAACGATTCCAGCAACACCAGTACCATGACCATTAAGATCTGTGTCGGTCCCTTCACCTGTACCGAAATCATACTCTTCTAACACGATCCCATTACGAAGCAAAGGGTGTCCTGAAAAAACACCTGAGTCAATTACAGTCGCCAAAGGTACGTTATCATCATCTAGTGGCAAATTTGCTTGCTCTATATTTTCAGGAGGTGGACTGAATATATCGAAACTTTCTTCTTCACTAGGCTTTATTGGTAAATCAACTAGAGCTACAATATCTAGGTTTAGTAGCAATTCAAGTGCTTCCAAATTAACGCGTACTTTGCCAAGTAGTAAGCTAGGTGTCCTAAATAAATCTTGAATCAATTGTCCACCAATGTGGCCAATACTTTGTCTGAGTAACGATTCCGTTTGTGTTGCACCGCGAGGTGTACCGTCGTACCATAAGTCAATATCAACAACAAAACTCTCATCTAAAGGGGGGCCATACAAAATTAATCTTTTTCCCTTTCTATCCTCTGGTTGAACATTTCTTATTAAATCAATCGAATCAAATAAATCCCTTCTTTGAGCATAAGGTAGGAACCCCCTCTGATGGGAGTCCATTTCGTACAATTGCTTCTCTCTTTGGAAGTTATCTAAACTCTCTAGTGTTGGAAACTGAATAAAAAGGCGGAAATTATCAGATTCCCCCTCACTTATTACCGTCTCTTCTACTATTGATACATTAAAAGCCCTTATTAATGTCTCACGTTGATTTACCGTAAGAATCTTAAACTGTAATATTAGTAAAGTATCGGGCGTAATACCCAATAACCTTCTGTTTGTATTAATGGTTTCAAAAGCGGCATCAGCCTGCTCACTTAATGAACGCGAATGCTGAAATCTGTTGGCTCTAGGTTGTACCCTTGGGGCTCCTGGGAATTGCCTGCCTCTTAAATCCCTATTTATAGGTTCCCGAACAATTTCGATATGATTTAGAGTAGGTAAATCCGCCATCTAATATCCCCCATTTAGTAACTCATTGATTCTGCGCCTTTTTTCTGTCTGCTTCTTTACTCACTGCCCTATCTAGGTCAAACTTGGTATAATATGTCCTGCCTTCCATGATACACCTTTTCAACACATTCTGACAAACTCGTTCAATGTCAGCTTGCGAATATCCGCATAGTTCATTAGAAAGTTCCACTAACTTTTGTTCTGGTCCTGCAAACCTGGAGAGTCTTGTTAACAATAGTTTATGGATACTATCTGCTGTCGGTAAATCAAACTTTATTATCTCTGTAAATCTCCGCCATAAGGCATGGTCCAGTACCTTTTCATAGTTCGTTGCGGCTACAATAATTGATCTTCCAGTGAAATTGTCCATCAATTGTAGGAACGCATTTACTACTCTCTTTATCTCGCTATTTTCCCCATCATCCGCCCTTGAACGACCAATTGCATCAAACTCATCAAAGAAGATAATCCATGAACCGCTACTCGCATAATCGAATATTTTCCTTATATTCGTGGATGTTTCCCCCAAGAATGAAGAAATAACGGCATCAAACCTGATATATAACAGTGGTAATCCTAATTCCCCTGCCAATGCCTCTGCAGTAATTGTCTTGCCACATCCCGGCGGACCATAAAAAAGTAATTTGTTATTGGGTTTTAATCCATTGCTCACTAATGCATCCCAGTGGAGATAGTCCTTTAATATATCCATTAAGTTCTCTTTAATGTCTTCGGCTACAATAAGATCGTTGAAGAACTTATCAGGAAATTTCACTTCAAACAGTGGTGCATTTTTATCTAGATCTTTTGGTTGAGTAGTTTGTAACACACTTATCGATTTAGGCTTAGATAGATGCTCACTATAAAGAATTCTTTTCAACTCATCTGCAAGAACAAGGTGATTTTTTTTTCTTTCTTCGTCAATTATTAATTCTGCAGCTTTAATAAAGGACTCGTTATCATTGAATTTATAACTTCTAAAGAGTTTTTTTAATAGATCTGCACGGGCCATAAGAGTCCACCTATTCGTAAACTAGTTGATTTAAGTTTACCCCATATATCAACAAATAAAAATCAAACTTTCTTATTTGCGTCATTTGTGATACGGTTCCCCCCGCATAATCTTAAACGCCCGGTACACTTGTTCCACGAGGATCAAGCGGATGAGCTGGTGCGGGTACGTGATGCGTCCGAAGCTCAGCTTCGTGTCGGCGCGTCGGAGGACGTCGGGGGAAAGGCCGTTGCTGCCGCCGATGACGAAGGTGACGTGGCTTTTGCCGTAGGTGCCGAGATCGGCGATATGGGCGGACAGCTGCTCGGAGGTCCACATGTGGCCGTCGATGGCCATGGCGATGACATGCGAGTCGGGTTTGATTTTGGCGAGGATGCGTTCGCCCTCCTTCGCCTTCACGCGCTCCTCGTCGGCGGCGCTCATCGAGTCCGGGGCCTGCTCGTCCGGCACCTCGACGATGTCCAGCTTGGCGTAGGCGCCAAGCCGTTTGGCGTACTCGGCGATGCCTTGGACGAGATATTTTTCTTTCAGTTTGCCGACGGCGACGATCTGAATGTGCATGCTTACGGACCTCCATGGGCGAAATAGTGAGGATAATTCCTTATTAGCGAGCCTCAACTCGCTATTAGTGAAGAAAGCTCGCTAATCGCGAGCGATAGACGGATGGCGGGGGGTTGCCGACCGACCGCCAAAAGAAAAAGCCCGGTGCTCCGCCTCGATCGACGGCCGCACCGGGCGACGTAAACTGCTGCGACATCGGAGAGCGCCGACCGCTCCCCTACACGACCAAGTACCGCGCGGACCGGCCGCACTGCTCGCACGTAGCGGGCGGCTCCCAAGCCGAGAACGTCGTTACCTCCAGGTCGACGACGTCGGGCGCGTCCTCGTACTCATCCACGAACCGATCCAAAGCCAATTCCAGATGTTCTTCGCATACGACATGCATTTGTTGACTGGTAACCCCTTTTCGTTACGGTTCCGGCGATTCCCCGAGCTCCGCCGTGACGGACGATTTTTTGCCGTCGCGGTAATAGTCTACCCGAATCGGGTCGCCGATCTGCTTGTGATCGTACAAATATTTGCGCAGCTCCAGCGTGGTCCCGATCGGCCGGCCGTCCAGCGCCACGATGACGTCGTTGGAGCGCAGCCCCGCTTCCGCCGCCGGTCCGAACGCGTCCAGCACGATGATGCCGTTCTCGACGCCCTTCGGCAGCTCCACTTCGTCCTCGTTCTCGGCGAACTGCGGATAATCCTGAATATCCACCGTCGCCACGCCCAAGTACGGCCGCCGCACCTTGCCGTACTGCTCCAGCTCCGCGATGACCGGCGCCGCGGTGTTGCTCGGGATCGCGAAGCCCAGCCCCTCGACGCCCGCTTCCGCGACCTTCATCGAGTTGATGCCGATCACCTGACCCGCCTGGTTGACCAAAGCGCCGCCGCTGTTGCCGTGGTTGATCGCGGCGTCCGTCTGGAGCAGCTCCATCTCCCAGTCGATCGTCCCGTCCATTGCGAGCGAAATCGGAATGACCCGATGCAGCGAAGAAATGATGCCGGTCGTAATGGTCGGGGAGTAGCCGAGACCGTACGGATGGCCGATCGCGATCGCCGGCTCCCCTTCCTTCAGCGCGTCGGAGTTGCCGAACTCCGCCGCCCGCGCAATGTCCTTGCCGTTCACCTTCAGCACCGCCAGGTCGGTCAGCGCGTCGGAGCCGACGAGCTTGGCATCCAGCTTCTTGCCGTCGGACAGCACCACCTGGAGCGATGATGCGCCCTCGATGACATGATGGTTCGTGACGATAAACCCGTCGTTCCCGTCCTTCCGGTACACGATGCCCGAACCGATGCCGAGCTCCGCCTCGTCGACGGTCTCGTCATCCTCCCCGCCGAACGACCGCGAGCTGATAACGCTCACAATCGCCGGCTTCAGCTTATCGACGATGTCCACGACGCTGAGCGGCTCTCCCGCAGCCGGCGCCCCGCGGCCGGCCGTCGCGCCGTCGTCCGTAGCGGCGTCGCGCGACCCCCATAGCGGAGAGAGGAGCAGGAGGCACACAGCGAGACCGAGCGCTCCCGAGAGCGCGTAGACGACGGCGCGGTTCGGAAGTCCTAAGCGCCAATACCGCCGCCGAATCGGCCAGCGGCCGTCTTCCCGGCTCTCGTTGCGAATGCGTCGTCGTTCCCATGAGGACACCTTGGGCGAATAAAAGTCATCATCGAATAAACTCATAAGCTGCGCCCTCCCTCTCGACCGGCCGCTTGCCGCAATTCAATATCCTTCTTTCATCATACCCAAAAAAGCGCGCGACCACAAAAATAAGAGGAATGTTTTTCTGCATAGTAACCTACAATAGTAATAATCTATCGATCTAGCAATCAAGGAATCCATTCTCGCAGAAAAAGGAGCGTCGCTTATGAAACCGACCCGTACCTCCGCTTGGGATCAAGTGCAAACGATGGCGCAGCTGGCGGACGTGAAAGAATCGCTGTATCGCAACACTCTCGCATTAAGCGCATTGATTGAATTGCTCGTGGAGAAAGGCGTGCTCGCTCCCGAAGATTTCCACCGGAAAGCGGCCCGGCTCGAGCAGGAGGACGCGGCGATGGCCGATCCGCGGCGTTACGGCTCGTCGACCATATCCCACTCCGTCGACCGGTCGTAATACGTATCCATCAGCCGGATCGGACGTTCCTCCGTCGATACGCCGGACTCACACAATATATTATTCACCGTAAGCTTGGCTAAATCCAGCAGGTTATGATCCCGGCTCAAATGCGCGAGATATACCCGCTTCGTCCGTTCGGTGACGAGCTCGCACAGCGCTTCGCCCGCGGCTTCGTTGGACAAATGGCCCACGTCGCTTAAGATGCGGCGCTTGACGTTCCACGGATATTTCCCGACGCGGAGCATGTCGACGTCGTGATTCGATTCGAGCACGAGCACGTCGGCGTCCTTCACCTTCTCCTTCACGACCGGACTCATGTAGCCGATGTCGGTCGCGATGCTCAGCTTGACGTTGCCCGCCTGGAAGTTGTAGGCGACCGGTTCCGCGGCGTCGTGCGAGATCGGGAACGACTCCACGGACAGCTCGCCGAACGTCAGCACATCCCCCGTCTTGAACGCGCGCCGCTGGTCGTCGTCCAAATCGCCGACGGCGCGGTCGAGCTCGTTCCACGTGTTCATATTGGCGTAGACGGGCAGCCGGTATTTCCGCGCGATCGCCCCGAGCCCTTTCACATGGTCGGAATGCTCGTGCGTCACCAGGATGCCGCTGATCCCTTCCGGCGTTACGCCGCGTTCCTGCATCAGCTGCTCGATCCGCTTCGCGCTGAGCCCCGCGTCCAACAGAACCCGCCATTCGCCGTACTCGACGAGCGTGGCGTTGCCCGTCGAACCGCTGGATAATATCGTAAACCGTATGCCCATTCCTGTTTCCCCTGTTTCTCCCGAAAATCTCCGTTATTTCGCCGGCAGCGGTTGGGCGCCGTCGGCCGCTTGCGCGACCGACGGCCCTTCGACCGCCCCGTTAATCGCATGCACATAGTACGTTTCCCCGGTCCGCAACACGATGCGCCAATACGGCGCCAGCACCTGCGTTTCCGATTCGAACATCGGCCCGTGATACCCGAGGCGCACGTCCGCGATGACGGCGCCCTGCGGCAGGTACGTTTCGGCCAGCGTGCCGACCACCACGTACGCCGAGAGCACCTCCTGTCCTTGCGGCGGCCGCACGTTGACCGGCGTCTCCCGCTGCGCGGACAAGTACCGGTACCCGGTAACGGTGCCGTCCTCGGCGCCGTACAGCTCGAGCCGCATTTCGAACATCGGCAGCTCGTCGTACAGCTGGTTCATCACGTACACCGCGCCGCCGGCTTTCGCCGCGAACGGATCCGGCTCGTATTCGCCGACGTTCGGCACGGCCGCAGCCAGCGCTTCCCGCACTCGCTGCACGTCGCCGAGCGCCTCTTGCGTCAGCGGCGCGTTCAACGGCTCGGGCGACTCCGGCATACCCGCTCCGTCCACGCTGACCGTGATTTCGCTCAGCACCGGCGTGCCCTCCGGGACGGCCGCATCCAGCCGAATATCCTTGAGGCCGAGCAGCCGGTTCATTTCGTCGCGCCGCGACGCGTTTTCCGTGAATGTGTTCAAATTCAGCTCGTCCATCCACAGCTGGTAGCCGAGCAGGATGTTCAGAAACAGAAACGCCCAAATCAAGACCGTCTTCGCGCGGCCCCAGTCCATTAGTACGCCCCCCCTCCGGGCAGCGCCCGAACCGAACCGTCGATCATGGACAGCGCCCAGATCGGCTCCAGCACGACCCGGTCCTCTGCAAAATTGGCGCGGTATGCCGGGAAGATCGCCCGGACGAGCGCCTTCTCCGAATAGGCGTTCCACAGCTTCAGCAGTCTGTCGCCGCCCGGCAAATGCAACGGCATACGGCCGACCGGCTGGCCGTCGAGCTGCACCGTAGAACGCTCATAACTCGTCACGTTCCGATTGCGCAGCGTCAGCTCGATCGGCCCGAACGGCGCGCCGTTCCGCGTCCCGATGATCGGATACGAGCCGGGATACGTGCCGACGTAGTGCCGGAACACGACGCTCTGCTCCGCCCCGTTCGGCTGGTCCTGCCGGATCGACTCCAGCATGTAGTCCCCGTTCCAGCCGCCGTGGCGATTGACGAACTGCACCGCCGAGAGCGCCGTCTCGAGCGCCGTCCGCTCGCCTTCCGCGGTCGCCGCTGGGTCGGTGTAGCTGAACCACTCGCGCTCCGTCGACAGCTGCAGGCCGCGCTTGCCGTCCGTGTAAATTTCCGAGCCGTCCCGTTCCGTCAAATTTCGCGTGCTGAACGGATCGGGGAACAAGCTGCGCTGCAATTGGTCGGCCGTAAACCGGCGCGACTCGTACGTATACTGCACCATCGGCAGCGGCTCGTCGGGCAAGTAATGGCCTCCGGAGGCGGCCGTATACCGCGTCCGCGCTTCCCCGAAGCCGACGAACCGCTCCACGTCCTTCACGGTCAAGTCGGCCCGCGTCGCCTCGTAAGCGCCGTCCGAACCGACGAAAAACACGCGGACGTCTTCCCGTCCCGGCTGCGTGAAAATGTGAATCCGATCGATCGGCGCCGCCGCATGCAAGCCTTCGCCCTTGAGGTTCATCGCCTGCTGCAGCAGCGACAGCGGCAGCTCGCCGGCGAACCGGATTTCGACGCCGGCGGCGTCCTGCGCGGTTTCCGAGGCGAAGGCGGCTTCCCGCAGCCCGTCGAACGTTCGCTGCTCGACCACTTCCAGTATCATGCGGTAAAAAATCATGTGCGGATAAAGAAGCGTATGTTCCCCGTTCCCGAAATGCAGCACGATATCCTTCGGAAACAGCAGCGCCGCCAGCTCCGCCTGCGTCCCCTCCAGTTTCGATTCGACATAATCGGTCGGAATGATCGTATCGAATTTCGGCTCGCTGTACGCGAGCAAATAGCTCTGCACCAAGCTGGCCGCGATCAGAACGGCGAGGCACAGCGTCTTCGCGCGCTCCATCATCGGCTCTCACCCTCCTCCGGCGCCGCCGGCAGCGTAAAGACGACCGCCGTGCCTTGCCCCGGCTCCGATTCGATGCGGATCGTGCCCCCGTGCGCCTTGACTATTTCCAGGGCAATACTGAGACCGAGCCCCGTTCCCCCCATGTTGCGGGATCTCGCCTTGTCGACGCGGTAAAACCGTTCGAATATACGATGCAAATCTTTCTTCGGAATGCCGATGCCCCAGTCCCGGACGGTGACTTCCACCCAGCCCGGTCCCGCCTCGGCGGGCGCATGCCGGGCGGACAGCACCACCCGGCCTTCGTCGGGACTGTACTTGATCGCGTTGGACACCAAGTTGTCGAGCACTTGGTCGATCGCGTCCCGATCGACGTGCACCGGCGGCACATCCTCGCCCTCCAGCTCGACGGACAGCCCCATGCCGCGCTGCCGCGCCTGGAAGGCGAACCGGTCGCTCACTTCTTCGAGCAGCTCCGCCATGCCGACCCGCTCCAGCGTCAGCGGCGTCTGCCGCGAGTCGAAGCGCGACAGGTGGAGCAAATCGTTGACGAGCCGGATCATCCGCTCCGTCTCGTTCCGCGTCACCCCGATAAACCGCTCCGCGAGCGCCCGGTCCTCGAGCGCGCCTTCGTCGAGCGCCTCCAGGTAGCTTTTGATCGTCGTCAGCGGCGTCCGCAGCTCGTGCGACACGTTCGCGACGAACTCCTTCCGCGACGCGTCGAGCTTCTCCTGCTCCGTCACGTCGTGCAGCAGCACCACCGTGCCGGACACGCCGTGGTCCCGCCGATGGATCGGCGAGAACGTCGCCCGCGCCGTCAACGGCCCGTTGCCGGCGTCCGGCGTCAGGACGACGTTCAGCACCGCACCCTCCGTCCACGCCGCCTCGCTGACGTCCTCGCGCCGCAGCCCGAGCAGTTCGAGCACGTCCCGGCCGACCGCCGCGTCCTCGTCGCCGATGCCCAGCATCGCCCGCGCGCTCCGGTTCAGCACGACCGTGCGCCCGAACTCGTCCGTCGCGATCACGCCGTCGCTCATGTTCGATAAGATCGACGCCAGCTTCTCCTTCTCTTCCTCGATCGACGACAGCGCTTGCTTCAGGCGCTGCGTCATGTCGTTGAAGGCGTTGCCGAGCTGGCCGATCTCGTCGTTCGCGAGTACGTTGACGCGCTGGTTCAAGTTGCCGACCGCGATGGCGGCGGCCTTCCGGGTAATTTCTTTGATCGGCGCGGTAATCATGTTCGCGAGAATGATGCCGAGCACGGCCGTCAGTCCGAGCGCGATCGCCGTTCCCGTGAACAGGAATTGCTTGATCCGGTTCATCGTGTCGAACAAGCCTTCCATGGAAGCGACCAAATAGACCGCCCCGATCACCTTGCCGTCGCTCTGCACCGGCATGGCGACCGCGCGTTTGCGCTTGCCGTCCGCGTCGATCATCGTGCGCACGTTGCCCCGAATGCCCTGCAGCGCGCGATTCACTTCGGTTTGCGTATTTTTCTGCCCGACGATGCCTTCCTGCGCTTGGCCCGACGCGCTCACCACGATGCCGTTCGCGTCGATAATCTGAATTTCCGTGTCGTTCGTCGCGAACAAATTGCGAATGAACACGGTCAGGTCTTCGTACGTCCGCTGCTCCTCCCCGGAGGTGCCGGACAAATTCGCGTCCAAGTAATCCTTCACGTAATCGGCGAGCAAGTACGCCTCGTTGTCCAAGTTTTCGTTAAAATTGCCGTAAAACGAGTCCTCCAGCGTCCGAATGAAATACACGCCGATCAGCTGCATCGCGATTAAAATCAAAAGCACATAAATGACGATCAGCCGAAGCTGAATCGTCTGCAGCGAGCGGATGCCTTTCATTGCGAAGGGAGGCCCCCCATTTTCGGATTGCGCATCAAGTAGCCGAGCCCTCGCCGCGTCAAAATATACTCCGGCTTGCTCGGGTCGTCCTCGATTTTCTCCCGAAGCCGGCGCACCGTCACATCGACCGTCCGCACGTCGCCGAAATATTCGAAGCCCCACACCGCCTGCAGCAAATGCTCGCGCGTCATCACCTTACCGCTGTTTTTCGCGAGGTAATGAATGAGCTCGAATTCGCGGTGCGTCAAATCGATCGCCGTGCCGTCCTTGTACAAAACGTACATGTCGCTGTCGATCGTCAAGTTGAAAATTTTCAGCGTATTGCCGCCGCCGCCCGCAGGCTCTTCCGCCTCCGCAGCCTGCGCGCCGCCCCACCGCGCTTGCCGGCGCAAATGCGCCTTCACGCGCGCGAGCAGCTCGCGGTTCGAGAACGGCTTCGTCACGTAGTCGTCGGCGCCGAGCTCGAGTCCGAGCACCTTGTCGAGCTCCGTATCCTTCGCCGTCAGCATGATGATCGGCGTGCTCAGCTTCGCCCGAACCTCGCGGCAGACGTCCATGCCGTCCTTCACCGGCAACATCAAATCGAGCAGGATCAAATCCGGATCGGTCTCGAACGCGAGCTCCACCGCGGCTTGTCCGTCGAACGCGCACACGACCTCGTAGCCTTCCTTCTCCAAGTTGAACTTTAGAATATCGGCGATCGGTTTTTCATCGTCCACTACCAGAATTTTGCCCTGCATCGACGTCGTCACCACCTTCTCATTATCTTACCATAACGGCAAAAAAGAGGCATCCGGCAAAGGATTCCCATCCTTGCCGAGCCTCTTCGGGATGATTGCACTATGAGTTCGTTATACAGATTACCGCAAATAGCTCATCGGGTTTTTCTCGACGCCGTTCACGATGACTTCGAAATGCAGGTGAACGCCCGTGGAGCGTCCGGTGCTGCCCATAACGCCGATGACGTCGCCCTTCTCGACGATGTCGCCCTTCTTCACGCTGATTTTGCTAAGGTGCGCGTACAGCGTCTCGTATCCGTTCTTATGATCGATGATAATAACGTTGCCGTAATCGTCCTTCCAGCCCGCATAGGTTACCTTGCCGGTGTCCGCGGCGAGGATCGACTTCTTGGATGACGTCAAGTCGATGCCCTTATGCTTACGCCCCCACCGGCTGCCGTAACCGCTTGAGACGCTGGGGGATACCACCGGCCATCTGAACTTCCCGCTGCCTTCGCCGAGGACGACCTTCGTGCCTCGCTTCACGACCGCCGGAACCGGCTCCTCGAGGATCGTTTCTTTCTCGATCTTCTCCTCCATGAGCAGCCCGTTGACCTTCGTCAGCAAGTACGTGACCTGTTTCACGCCTTTCTTGCCTTTGCGAATCGTCTCGGTTTGCCCCTTGCGCATCGTCGGATCTTCTTCGTAGATCGTATCGAACTGGACGGAGATCGTTTCCTTCACCCGCTCCACCGATTCGACCGTCACGGCCGGCTGGAGCATCGTCAAATCGAGCACGTCGCCCGGTCGGATCAAATCGCGTTCGACCAAATCTTTGTTGTCCCGGTTTTTCTGATAAATGAGTTCGATCGGCACGCCCAGCTTCTGCGCGATGTGGCCGGGGGTGTCGCCTTCCTGAACGATGTATTGGGTCGGCTTCGTGTCGCCTTTGATCAGCATCTCGATGACCGCTTGCTCATCCATGACGTCGTTCGGCTGAATCTCGCGGCGAAGCAGCTCGACCGGTTCGATGATGCGCGTCGACAGCACTTCCGGGGCGCTCTCCGCGATGACGTCGTCGTCGCGATCGAGAATCGGTTCGGCCGACAGCACCGTCAACCCGTCCGGCGACTCCGCCGACGCGAACATGTCCTTCACGTGCTGCAGAATGCGATCTGCAGTCTCCTGATCCTTCACGACGGCGACCGCCTTCCCGTCGACGACGACCTCGACGCCGATGGCCTTCGCTTCGAGCGACGCCCGCAGCGCTTCGATCGTCTCTTCGTTCTCCGGTTCGCCCTTGAAGATCGATTCCTTCTCGATGCGCAAGCCGTCGCGGACGACTTCCCATTGGACCTCGGGGTGCGTGCGCTTCATCTCTTCCAGCTTATCCGCGATCACCCAACCGACGACATCCGGGGAGCTGACTTCCCCGATCAGCTTGTCGCCGACGTACACTTCGTACACGTCATTCATATTAGCTTTCACGTACGCGTTGCCCGCATACGCCATCATAGCGACCAAGGCCGCCGCTCCTACACTGCTTGCAACATGAATCCTATATGTATAAAGCCACTGCTTCGAATCTCTCCATCCGTCCCGAGTTCGCATCTTAAGCTTCGTATATAAGCTCTTGGACTTGAGGTTTAGCATCACGTCTCTCAGCTTCTCCGAGGCTCTGTCGAACGGGAGAGGTTTCCTGAACTGGGTCATGCTCGCCTCCTTCTTGATCGCCTGTAAACCAAGCTGCTCTTCACTTTTTTCTGAAAAAAGAATGAAAACGCCCGAAAACAAGCGGATTTCACGCCTTCCTTTACTTTACCACAGCAATTTCTGATGAGGCAAACTTTTTCGCCCTTTTGCGCATGTTCTCATCGTTTTTGTGAACGAAAAAAGGCGCCGCGTCCCCGTTTCTCAGGGGGCCGCAAGCGCCTTCGGACCTTAGTATTTCTGCAAAATTCCCACCAATTTGTCGAACTCTTCCTCGCTCAAATGCTGCCGCAAAATCGTCGACGCCTGCTCCAATTCCGCCGCATCCAGCCCGTCCTCGAGCAGCGCGGATATCGCCTGCACCTGCTCCGGCGGCAGCTTCGTCACCAGCATCGCGAAAATTTCCATCTTGTCTTCTTCGCTGAGCGCTTCTTTCTTCTCGTTCAGCTCGTCCATCGACAAGTAGGAATCCTCCTGAGCGGCCTGCCCCATCACCGGCAGCGCATTGTCCGGCACCGGATATTCGGTATCCGGTACAGGCTCCAGCGTCGGCGTACCGCTTCCCTCTCCGCCTGCCGAATTCGAGGGCGCCGCAGAGACGGGCGCCGACGATTCGGCGTCGGGCGTCCTGCCGTCGGGCGTCCCTCCGGACGCTCCGCCTGCCGTGAGCGACGAGAGCACGTCGGTAAACCCCACCGGTTCTACCGTCCCGGCCGCCCCGTACGCGCCGAGCAGCTGCCGCACGTACGCGTTGACCATCACCCACGTGGTCGCCACCGATACGCCGGCCATGATCGCCGCCGCGAGAATCGTTTTCGTCAGCCAGTTGATTACTTTCACCAATGCGGTACCTCCGTCCGTGGAAAAAACTCCTTACCAGTATGGACGTCGGATTCCGTTTCTAAAACAAACGCCCCCGGAAACGCGGGACGCGATTTCCAGGGGCGCTGCTATTAGGCGTATACAGGACGAACGAGATGCGTCTGCTCGCGGTTGCGGCCGACGGAGAAAATCGAAATCGGAATGCCCGTCAGCTGCGAGACGCGCTCGACGTAATGGCGCGCGTTCTCCGGCAGATCGTCCAGCGACTTCACGTTCGAGACGTCCTCGGACCAGCCCGGCAGCTCTTCGTACACCGCTTCGCACTCCGAGAGCATCTGCAGGTTGGACGGGTAGTAGTCGATCGTCTCCCCGCGGTACCGGTACGCCGTACAAATTTTCACCGTCTCGAGGCCCGTGAGCACGTCGATCGAGTTGAGCGACAAGCCCGTGATGCCGCTGACGCGGCGGGCGTGCCGAACGACGACGCTGTCGAACCAGCCGACGCGGCGCGGACGGCCCGTGACCGTGCCGTATTCGTGGCCGGTTTCGCGGATCAAGTCGCCGATCTCGTCATGCAGCTCCGTCGGGAACGGACCGTCGCCGACGCGCGTCGTGTACGCTTTCGCGACGCCGATGACTTGGTTGATTTTCGTCGGGCCGACGCCCGAGCCGATGCACACGCCGCCCGCGGACGGGTTCGACGACGTGACGAACGGGTACGTGCCGTGGTCGATATCGAGCATGACGCCCTGCGCGCCTTCGAACAGGACGCGGCGGCCGGCGTCGATCGCGTCGTTCAGCACGATCGACGTGTCCGTCACGTACGGGCGCAGCGCTTCGGCATAGCCGAGGTACTCCTGCAGAATCGGCTCGACCTCGAGCCCCTTCGCGCCGTACACTTGCTCGATCAGGCGGTTTTTGTCCTCCATGATGCGGCGGAGCTTGCGCTCGAACTCGTCGGCGTACATGAGATCCGAAATCCGGATGCCGCTGCGCGCCGCTTTGTCCATGTACGCCGGGCCGATGCCTTTGCGCGTCGTGCCGATTTTGTCGGCGCCCTTGCGCTCTTCCTCGAGCCCGTCGAGCAGCAAATGATACGGCATGATCAAGTGCGCCCGGTCGCTGATCTTCAAGTTCTTCGTGGAAAATCCGTTGTCGTGGATGTACTGGATTTCCTCGATCAGCGCCTTCGGATTGATCACCATGCCGTTGCCGATGACGCACAGCTTCTCATGATAAAAAATGCCCGACGGAATCATCGTCAGCTTGTATTTGTGGTTGTTGATCATAATCGTGTGCCCCGCGTTGTTGCCCCCTTGGTACCGGGCCACGACCTCAGCGGTTTCCGCGAGATAATCCGTAATCTTTCCTTTGCCCTCGTCTCCCCATTGCGTGCCTACCACAACGACTGTCGACATGAGCTCTCCCCCTTCGGGTCAGTTTTGAGCATTCTTAGTGTAACAATCCCACGGAACGGAAGTCAATGAAAAATCCGAACGTTTCTGCGGGAGACCGCATAAACATTCGGATCGTTAACAAAAAATCCTAACATTATATTGCCGCAGGGAGCTGATCGCTATGCGATTTATCCAGCGACACGAATTTGTTGAAGTTCTTGAGGAAGACGAGCTCGACGGTGCCGACGGGACCGTTCCGCTGCTTGGCGATAATGATTTCGATGATGTTCTTCTTCTCGGACTCTTTGTCATAGTAGTCGTCCCGGTACAGGAACGCGACGATGTCGGCGTCCTGCTCGATCGAGCCCGATTCCCGAAGGTCGGACATCATCGGCCGCTTGTCCTGCCGCTGCTCGACGCCCCGGCTGAGCTGCGACAAGGCGATGACCGGCACTTCCAATTCCCGCGCGATCTGCTTGAGCGTCCGCGAAATTTCGGAAACTTCCTGCTGGCGGTTCTCCCCCGCTTTGCCGCGGCCCGCGATCAGCTGCAAGTAGTCGATCAGGATCATGCCGAGCCCTCGTTCCTTCTTGAGTCGGCGGCATTTCGCCCGGATGTCGGCGACCGTGATGGCCGGCGTATCGTCGATGTAAATTTCCGCGTCGGACAGCGTGCCGATCGCCATCGTCAGCTTCTCCCAGTCGTCGCCTTCGAGGTTGCCGGTCCGGATGCGGCCGGCGTCGACGTTCGCCTCGGCGCAAATAATACGCTGTACCAGCTGCGCGGCCGACATCTCGAGCGAGAAAATGGCGACCGTCTCCTTCGCGCGCACCGCCACGTTCTGGGCGACGTTCAGCGCGAAGGCGGTTTTGCCGACGGACGGACGGGCGGCGACGATGATCAGGTCGCTTCGCTGGAAGCCCGACGTCATCCGATCGAGATCCGGGAAGCCGGACGGGATGCCCGTCGTCGTGCCGCGCGTGTTGTACAGCGACTCGACCTTCTCGAACACCTCCATCAGCACTTCCTTGATGGACACGAAGCCGCTGCTGGACTTGCGGTTCGCGATTTCGAGGATGCGCATCTCCGCCTCGCTCAGCAAGCTGCCGACGTCCTCGGCGCCCGCATAGCCGTTCGTGACGATCTCGGTCGCGGCCCGGATGAGACGGCGCAGCATCGCCTTCTCCTCGACGAGCTTCGCGTAGTAGCCGACGTTGGCGGCCGTCGGCACGGCGCTCGCCAGCTCCGTCAAATATTGAATGCCGCCGATCTCGGCGAGCTGCTGCTTCGCCTGCAGTCGCGTCGACAGCGTGATCAGGTCGATCGGCTCGTTGTCGCCGTTCAGCTCGACCATCGCTTCGAAAATGTATTGATGCGCTTGCCGGTAAAAATCATCCGGCTTCAGCGTCTCCATCACCGAAATGATCGCGACGCTGTCGAGCAGCACGGCGCCGAGCACCGCCTGCTCCGCTTCTAAGTTTTGCGGCGGGATCCGATCGAATAAGACCTTATCTCCGTTCCCGTTCATCATCGATTACGATCCTTCCGTCACTTGCACTTTCAATGTCGCCGTCACTTCCGGATGCAGCTTCACCGGCACCTGCGTCGTGCCGAGCGTACGAATCGGCTCGTCCAACGCGATTTTCCGCTTGTCGATTTTGATCTTCATCTTCTCGAGCTCCTCGGCGATCTGCTTGTTCGTGATCGAGCCGAACAGCCGGCCGCCTTCGCCCGACTTCGACTTCAGGACGACCGTGAGGCCTTCCAGCGTCTTGCCGAGCTGCTGCGCTTCGATTTTTTCCTGTTCCTTGCGCCGGAGTTCGGCTTGCTTTTGGTTCTCCAGCGTCTTCACATTGCCTTCCGAGGCGGGCTTCGCCAGCCCGCGCGGAATGAGAAAATTCATCGCGTAGCCTTCGGAGACTTCTTTGATTTCGCCTTTCTTCCCCTGCGATTTCACATCCTGCAAGAAGATCACTTTCATTCCAAGAGCCCCTCCCTGTCTTCGTAACTGTTCAGCAGCGCCAGCAGGCGCTGTTCGGCGTCGTGAATCGAGCCTTCGAGCTGCGTCGCCGCGTTCGTCAGATGGCCGCCGCCGCCTAGCTTTTCCATGATGACCTGCACGTTCACTTGCCCCATCGACCGCGCGCTGATGCCGATCAGCCCGTCGGGCCGCTCGCAGACGACGAACGACGCGACGACGCCCTGCATGTTCAGCAGCGTGTCAGCCACCTGCGCGATCAAGAGCTGCGGATAGCGCTGGCCGGGCTGCGTCACCGCCACGGCGAAATGCTTATGCACGATTTTCGCGTGCCGGATAATGTCCGCCTTCATGAGATAGCCGTGAAGGTCGTCCTTCAGCAGCCGTTGGATGAGCGTCGAATCGGCGCCGTTGCGGCGCAGGAACGAAGCGGCTTCGAACGTCCGCGAGCCGGTCCGCACGGAGAAGCTCTTCGTGTCGGTCACGATGCCCGCGAGCATCGCCGTCGCCTCCAGCACGCCGAGCGCGAGCCCCTCGTGAATGTACTGCAGCAGCTCCGTCACGAGCTCGCACGTCGACGACGCATACGGCTCCATGTACACGAGCGTCGCCTCGCCGAGAAACTCCTCCCCGCGGCGATGGTGGTCGACGACGACGAGCCGCTTCGTCAGCCCGAGCAGCTTCGGCTCCGCGACGAGCGACGCCTTGTGCGTGTCGACGACGACCGCCAGCGTCTTCGGCGTAATGAGATGGAACGCGTCCTCCGGAGCGACGAATTTGTTCGTCAGCTCTTCGTCTTCGTAAATCATCTCCATCAAGCGGTGGATCGACGGATTGACGCTCTCGAGCACGATGTACGCCGGCTTGCCGAACGTCTCCGCCGCCTTCAAGATGCCGATCGCCGCGCCCACCGCGTCCATATCGGGGATTTTGTGCCCCATGACGACGACCTTGTCGCTTTCTTTCATCAAATCGCGCAGCGCGTGCGAGATGACCCTCGCGCGCACGCGCGTGCGTTTCTCGACCGCGTTCGATTTCCCGCCGTAGAAGCTCATCCGGTCCCCGACTTTCACGGCGACCTGATCGCCCCCGCGGCCGAGCGCGATGTCGAGGCTCGTTTGGGCCATTTGGCCGAGCTCCGTCAGCTTCGCCGTCCCGGCCGCGATCCCGATGCTGATCGTCATCGGCAGTTTCAAATGCGCGGTCGCGTCCTTCACCTCGTCCAGCACGTCGAACCGGCTTTGCTCCAGCTTCGCGAGCTCGCTCTGGTTCACCAGCAGGAAGAACCGATCCGAAGCCGAGCGGCGCAAGTAAATCGCATGGCGGACCGCCCAATCGTTCAGCACGGTCGTTACCGTCGCCATCGTTACGCTTCGCGCTTGATCGTCCATGCCTTGCGTCGCTTCGTCCACATTATCCAGCACGAGCAAGCCGAACGCAATGCGTTCGTCCTCGTATTTTTTGGAAAGCGCCGCGTACGCGGTAATATCGGTAAAATAGAGCAAACGTTCCTCCGGGCGGACCCGCACCTGGAACGTCCGTTTGCTGAGCGAAATTTCGATGGTCGCGTCTTTCTCCTTGATCGTCTTGAGCGCCGGCCACAGCGCGCCGATCGACTCGCCGACGAGCGATTCGCGTTCCATCGTCTTCGCGATATAGGCGTTATGCCATTCGATCAGCTTGTCTTCGCCGTACAGCACGACGCCGATCGGCATATCGGCGATGACGTCGCTCGACGCCTTCTTCACCCGATGCGAGATGGTGGATATATACGCTTGGATCTCGCTGCGACGCTTTCGCTCCGCCAGCAGCGAGAACGCCGCGACGCCGCCGCTGGCGAGGAGGGCGATGACGCCCGCCATCCACGAATAGGCGAACAGCGCGAGCGACAGGACGCCCGACATCGCCATCGGCACGGACGACTGACGGCTTAACCAACGGGCCTGCAACCATTTCGGCATAGCGAAAGCACCCCTCCTTATCCCGCTTAAGTTTTCCGGAAGCGGTCTCGAATCGGGAACGCCGTATCGAAGACGCCGAGCAAGCTGAATGCGGAGAAGAGCGGGTTCACGAGCACGACGGCCGCCACCCCGACCCACGGAATCCACATCTTCCGCTTCGCGTAGCCGATGAAGAACAGGAACGAGATGCCCTGCACGGCGAATACGAACATAAACAGCGGTACGATGTTGACGATCGCCGTCGTCAGGAACGACGTATCGTCCGCGGGCACCAGCAGATCGACGAACAGCGCGATCAAGTAGTACCATACGAACGCTCGAGGCAGCTTCCAATCTCGGATCGGCGGCATCGACGGCACGAGCGCCGGCCCTCTCCGGTTGGCGAGACGACGAGACAGCGTATGCGTCAGCGCGGCCATCAAAGCGGACGTGGCGATGAAATAGAACGGGATCATTCGCACCGTCCATAAAATAAATTCATGCAGCGTCTCTTCCGTCAACGCCGCCCTCATCGGTTCCGGGAATGCGGCGAGCCCGTCGCGAATCATCTCCCCGATCGCCGTCGTCAAATTGACGCCGAGCCCCGTCGCGATAAGCACCGACAGCAGGAACATCGCCAAATACGCGATAATGCCGGCCGTCACCGACTTGCGCGCGCTGTGCCTTCTGCGGTACGCCTCGCCTAGCGCGATCGCGGGCACGAGCGTCGTCAGCGCGATCCATAGAAACCCTAATGCGAACGAGCCCGACAACGTCGCACCGACGGCGAGCGAGACGCCGGCGGCGCCGGCGAACCACGCTCGGTTCGTCTTGACGTACAACACGACCGCCGGAATCGCCGCGAACCAAAACGTGATCGCGAGCAGCGGCGTGATCAGGGAGAGCTGGACCAGCAGCAGCGCGGTACCCCAAATGAGTGCATGTTTCCTCATCGATGATTGCTCTCTAGCGGACAACGCGATTCACCTTCACCTTCTATCCAAATGACTCTCTAATGAAGACAAATCGCCGTACCATTCTTCCAGTTGGTGATTGTCTCTTTTATGCGTTTTCAGCTTTTCCAGCACCGTCTCGTCGAGCTCCCGGTACGACACTCCGACGCGCCGCGCCAACAGATAGGACGATACGACCAAGCTGGCCAAGCCGTCAACGATTTTCGCTTGGCGCCCTTCCCACAGCCCGCGGTGCAGCTGCGCCATCTCATCGATCATCTCGGTTTTTAACCATTCGATGATCTTCGCCCTCCGGGCGACATCCACCTCTTTGCCGTTCGTCATGGCCCTCTCCTTACGACTGGCTTAGGAAAGCCGCTTATACTTTGCATTATACCACAAATTCGCCGCGCCCACGTCGAACGGCGGGCTTCGTTCTTACCTGCCGAAGGCGGCGGCTTTCCGCCCAACCTTCGGGCGCTCGGCAAAAAAAGACCGTCCCCAGTCATATCGACTGCGGGACGGCCCGTTCGGTCGTCTTATTCCGTTGTGTAAGGGATCAACGCCATTTGGCGCGAACGCTTGATGGCAACGGTCAAAGCGCGCTGGTACTTCGCGGAAGTACCCGTTACGCGCCGCGGCAGGATTTTGCCGCGCTCGCTGATGAACTTCTTCAGCAGTTCGATATCTTTGTAATCGATATGCTTGATTTTGTTCACCGTGAAGTAGCACACTTTCCGGCGCTTGCCGCCGCGCTTGCCGCGGCCGAATTTACGCTCCGGGCGTTCCGGACGCTCCGGGCGTTCCGGACGTTCTTGTTGCTCTGCCATGGTTTAGTAACTCCTTTCGTATTAAATTGTTCCGTTTATGCTGGTCGTTCCTTCGATTCGTTAGGGTCAGAACGGCAAATCGTCGTCCGAAATGTCGACAGGCTTGCCGTCGTCGATGAACGGGTCGAAGTTGCCGCCGCCGCCGCCGCGAGAGCCTCCGCCGGAGCGTCCGCCGCCTTGATAGCCGCCTCCGCCTCCTTGGAAACCTCCGCCCTGCGGTTCGCGCGGGCCTTCTTCTCCGTCCCGGTTCGGGCGCTCCAAGAACCTTACGTTGTCAGCCACGACTTCCGTCACGTAGACGCGCTTGCCTTCGTTGTTGTCGTAGCTGCGCACTTGAATGCGGCCCTCCACGGCGGCCAGTCGGCCCTTGCGCAAATAGTTCGCGCATGTCTCAGCCAGCTGCCTCCAGACCACGATCGGAATGAAATCCGCCTCTCTCTCGCCGGATTGGCTCGAGAACGGACGGTCCACCGCCAGCGTAAATTGCGCGACGGCGACGCCGGCCGGCGTATACCGCAGCTCGGGATCCTTCGTTAAACGGCCGATCAATATGACGCGGTTCAGCAACCCAATCCCTCCTGTAACGGATCGTTGCGCCTAAAGGCGCTTTACGCTACGTCTTGTACGATCATGTAGCGGATAACTTCGTCGGTAATCCGCATCACGCGATCAAGTTCCTTAACGACTTCCGGCGTTGCGGTGAAGTTCACCAGCACGTAGATGCCGTCACGGTTCTTGTTGATCTCGTACGCAAGACGGCGCTTGCCCATTACGTTGAGCTTCGTAACTTCCCCGCCGTTATTGATAATGCCCTGGAATTTCTCCACCACCGCTTGGACCGCTTGCTCGTCCAGGTCGGAACGGACAATATACATAATTTCGTACTTGCGCATCGATATTCACCTCCTTTTGGTCTGAGGCCCCGCTACGAAAAGCGGAGCAAGGAGCGAGAGCTTGCTTGATGAAACAGTAAACTCGCACTAAGCTTTAATATAACAAAATCGCGATGCGAGGGCAAGCGCCCTTTTCCGAACGAGCGAACCAATTTTCGGGAAACATGTTTCGAAGCCCGATGGACACCCTATAATCGGGGGTGATTGCGATGGCACAAGCGACGCGGTTTCATGGCGGGGACAAGGCGCCGAACAACGGCATCTACATCGAAACCGGCAAGAACGACCACCATATGGGCATCGAGGACCCGCAACAGATCGAATTGAAGAAAGGCGATAAACTGCCGGAAAACACGAATGACGATCGCGTGTGGGTGTTGAAGAGCAAGCATCAAACCGTTCATTAAACCTTCTTTAAAACGAAAGAAGCATAGACCTGCGGATGCGGCGATCGCAGGGTCTATGCTTCTTTCCCTTTTTCGCAAATCGATCAATATCCGGACAAAAAATGGGCGAGCCAGCCCGCCGCCGCGCCGACCGCGTAAAAGAACGTTTCCGACCATGGCCCCCATTTCGTCTCCGGCACCGAGTCCGTACGCTTCATAACGATTCCTCCCGACATCGGCGAATTCCGAAGGTTTGGAATATCGTATTCGCCGGGGCCGGGAGGAGTGAATCTTTACCGGTCTTTAATCATAAGTTCCTGCTGCTGTCCGTACGAGTTATGGGCTTCGCTCTTCTTAATCACTTCTTCGGCGAATTCCGAATCGTGCGCGTACCGGTTGCCTTTGTTTTGTTTGAACTTCGGCTTCTTGGACAAAACCCCTCACCTCCTGGCTTTAGGGTTCTCCTTCTCGGCCCAAAGCATGCTTTGGAACCGATTGGCGCGCCTTCGGGGGTACCGTCCTCGGGACGCAAAAAAACCGGCGCCTCAGCACCGGTTCCGAATTCGTATGTATGGCGGAGAGAGTGGGATTCGAACCCACGCACGCCTTGCGACGCCTAGTTGATTTCGAGTCAACCCCCTTGGGCCTCTTGGGTATCTCTCCGTTTGGACGACAAGTGATATAATATCACACCCAAAGCCGGAGCGCAACACCCTGCTTTCGGTTACTTTCCGTCCGCACTCTCTCCGTCCGGCTTCGGCGCGGCCACCAATACTTTCTTCATCCGTTTCTCGAATTTCGTCCTTGGCACCAGCACGCTGTGCTGACACCCTCTGCATTTAATTCGAATATCCATTCCCATGCGGATGATTTCCATTTCGTTCGCGCCGCACGGATGCGGCTTCTTCATCTGTACGATGTCCCCGAGCCCGAACGTTTTCGGTTCCGCCATCGCCCTCTCCTCCGATCATTCCGTTCTCTGCAGCATCACCATGCGCGGATACGGGATTTCGATCCCTTCCGCGTCCAGCGCCTTCTTGATCGCCGCATTCAGCTCGCGCCCGACGCCGACGTGCGTCATCGGCTTGCACTCGGCCGTCACGCGGATGACGACTTCGGACGCCCCCAGCTGCTGCACGCCCAGCACTTCCGGCTCCTTCACGATGTTGGCGTTCGTCTCGGACACTTCTTTCGCGGTTCGGCGAATGACCTCCGCCGCCCGATCGATGTCGGATTCGTAAGAAATCGAAACGTCCACCACGCTGACCGTGTTGTTCGTCGAGAAGTTCGTCACTTCCGTAATGGCGCCGTTCGGAATGATATGCACCTCGCCGGTCCAGCTTTTAATCCGCGTCACCCGCAAACCGATTTCCTCGACGGTGCCTTGGAAATTGCCCGTTTTGATCACGTCTCCGACGGCGAACTGATCTTCGAAAATAATGAAAAAGCCGGTGATCACGTCTTTGACGAGGCTCTGCGCCCCGAAACCGATCGCAAGGCCCATCACGCCCGCGCCTGCCAGCAGCGGCGCAAGATCGACGCCCAGCTCCGATAAGATGAGCATCAGCACGATGAAATTGACGGCATACGAAACGACGTTGTTGACGAGCCTGCCGATCGTCTGCGCCCGGCGCGGATCGAACCGCACCGGTCCTTTCCCCGCCGTCTTCCGATCGATCACGATATGCGTAATCGCGCGTCCGGCGATGCCGACCAAGACTCTTCCGGCCACGAAGTACAGTGCAATTTTCGTCAGCACCCACAAGATGCCGATCCAAAACGCGGTGCTCATCACCGAGTCGAGAACGGTGCCCATGACGGCATCAATCGGTATGTTCCCCATAGCATGTCCTCCTCCTAGACTTCAATGGTAACATAACCGGTTTCGTTTTTTAAGTAAACGCCGCGCACCTCTACCCGCTCGTCGCGCAAGATGCCGATGACCCGGTCCAAATCCCGCCCCTCGAATCCGATCGACAGCGCGCACCCGGCGGTAATCTCCTTCGGGGTCGGCATCGTATCGATGTCGATCTCGGCGTATTCGAGCAGCATCTCCGTGCGGATCGCTTGCTGCGTGGAATCGAATGCTATGACGTACAGCCCTGCCATCCCCGTCCGCCCCTCTCCTCCGATGAAATCTAGCGAAAATCTATGAACTTGTCCTAGAACGGCGTATAAAAAATTGCCGCCATCCGTATACTGTTACTACTCTACACAGTAAAGCGATAGGCGGGGACGCTATGAATTTTTCTATCGGTTCTTTTTCGTTTTTATCGAACAAAAAATCGAATTCTCCGAACCCATTGAAGCTGATGCACACCGACCCTGACGCCGTGCCCCAGCTGTACGAACGGCTGCGTTACGTATTCTCCGCCGTTCCGGCGTACCAGCCGATCGTCATCGTCTGCGTCGGCACGGACCGGTCGACGGGCGACGCCTTGGGTCCGCTCGTGGGCAGTTCCTTGTTCAAAAGCTCGGACATCCCGGTTTACGGCACTCTGGACGAGCCGGTCCATGCCGTTAATTTAACCGAACGTCTCGAGCTGATTCAACAAGAACACCGCAATCCGTTCATCGTCGCCGTCGACGCCTGTCTCGGCCAATTGTCCAGCGTCGGCTGCATCCAGGCCGGCGAAGGCCCCGTGAAACCGGGAGCCGGCGTCAATAAAGAACTGCCGCCGGTAGGCGATTACCACGTTACCGGCATCGTCAACGTCGGCGGGTTCATGGAGTATTTCGTGCTCCAAAATACGCGGCTTTCGCTCGTCGTCAACATGGCCGACGTCATCGCCGAATCGGTCCGCCTTGCCGCCGAAGAACGACTGACCGCGCTTAAGACTTCCGTTTCGCGAGAATAATCGCTTCCTTCTCTTCGGGCGTCAGCGGATACGCCGACGCTCCCGCCTCCAGCGGCTTCGCGTAGACGCGGCTTTCGTCGCGGCTGTGCAGCGAGCTCACTACCACCCCGTTCTGGCTTTCGTCCACGATCGCCAAGGAGAAGCTCAAGTCGCTGCCTCCCCTTTCGTCGAAAGGGTTATACCTCAACACCCCGACATTCGCTTTCATACGTTCCGCCTTCGCCTCCAGCGCCGCGATGCGCTGTTCGAATCGGTCCGACGCCGCCTTCAGCGCCTCCGCCCGTTCGTGAAGCTTCGCAAGAACGCCTTCCAAATCCGCTGCGCCGGTATCCTTCAAGAACGCGTTCAGCCTTCGCTTCAGCTTGCCGATCCGCACAACCGATACCAGCCATAAAACGAACAAAATAACGAAACCGAACGCTCCGATCGCAATCCAACCTTCTAGCGGCAGTTCAAAAACAACGATTTCCCCCATGCCGTTCAACTCCCTGTCGTCATCGTCGTCTTACGCTTTGCCGCGATATTCCCGAACGATCTGTCCGACCGCGTCGACGAAATAATCGACCTGATCGTCGGTCGTGAACGCCCCTACGCTTGCCCGGACCGCCCCCGTCGCTTCCGTGCCTGCGACGCGATGCGCCAGCGGCGTGCAGTGATAACCCGCTCGCACCGCGATGCGGAAATGCTGATCCAGCACGAAGCTTATTTCCGCGCTGCCGATGCCCTCCGCCGTGAATGCAACGATGCCCGTCCTCGGTTCGCCGAGCTTCGGACCCAACAGCCGAATGCCGTCGAGGCGCATCAGCCCCTCCATCATTCGCTGCGTCAATCCCCATTCTCTATTATGGATCGTTGCGATCGTCTCATGCAGAACGAAATCGACTCCCGCGCCCAAACCGGCGATGCCCGGCGTATTTTGCGTGCCCGATTCGTACCGGTCCGGCCGCACCGTCGGCTGCAGCACCGCCTCCGACTGGCTTCCCGTACCGCCGACGACGAGCGGAGCAACCTCAAGCTTCGGCGAAATGTACAATCCGCCGGTCCCCTGCGGTCCGTACAGCGCTTTGTGTCCGGGGAACGCGAGCATATCGACCCCCATCGCCTCCACGTCGATCGGAAGCACGCCAGCCGATTGCGCCGCGTCGACGAGCAGCGCCGCCCCGCAGCTTCTCGCGATGTCGCCGATCTCGGCGAGCGGAACGATGCTGCCGAGCAAATTCGAGCTGTGATTGACGACGATCAATCGCGTCTGCGGCTCCACCGCTCGCTTTACCTGGATCGGATCGAGTTGTCCGCTCTCGCTCGTTTCGACGTATGTAACCCGAACATTCCTCGTCTCCTTCAACCACTCCAGCGGACGGCGAACGGAATTATGTTCGACCGCCGTGCATACGACATGATCCCCTTCCTTCACATAGCCGAGAATCGCCGTGTTCAGCGCCGCGGTCGTGTTCAGAGCGAATGCGATATCGTTCGGATTGCGAATACCGAACAGCGTCGCCAGCTTTTTCCTCGTTCGGAATATCGCCCGGCTCGCTTCTACCGCCAGCTTATGACTCCCCCGTCCCGGGTTCGCCCCGTACTTCGTCACGGCCTCGACCATCGCCTCCGCGACGCCCGGCGGCTTCGGCCACGACGATGCCGCATTGTCAAAGTAGTATACGTCCATCTTTTTCCGCCTCCAGACAACAAATCAGCATACCATCGGCTTCACCGTCGGTATGCTGTATTTTCTCGTTAGCCGGTAATTTTTCCTTGCAGCACTTCGAGGAGTCGCTGCAGATCGTCTTGGGAATAATACAGAATCTCAATCTTCCCTTTGTCTTTGTTCGCTTTAATTTTCACCGTCGTCTTTAAGTATTCCCTCAGATCCTCTTCCAACGCATGGATGTATGGATCCCGTTTTACCTTTTTCGGCTTCGGCTGTTTTTTCTGTTGATCCTCGAGTTTCCGAATCGCATCCTCCAGCTCGCGCACGCTCCACTGTTCGGCGATCGTACGCTCCGTTAACGCGAGAATCGTCTTTTCATCCTTCATGCCGGCGATCGCGCGCGCATGACCCATCGATAATGTTCCACGTGAAACATATTCCTTCACCTTCGCCGGCAGCTGCAGCAATCGCAAGAAATTAGCGATATGCGAACGCGACTTGCCGACTTTGGCCGAAAGCTCCTCCTGCGTCAAAGAAAACGTATCGATCAAGTTCTGGTACGCAAGCGCGATTTCCATCGCGTTCAAGTCTTCGCGCTGCAAGTTTTCGATGAGCGCGATCTCCATCACTTGACGGTCCGTAAAGTTGCGGACGACTGCCGGAATCGTCGCTAAACCGGCCTGTTCCGAAGCCCTCCACCGCCGCTCGCCGGCAATGATTTCGTAGCCTTTCAGCACCGCGCGAACGATGATCGGCTGAATGACGCCATGCTCTTTAATCGAACCGGCCAGATCGGCGATGCTCTCTTCGTCGAAGTGTTTCCTCGGCTGATACGGGTTCGGCCGAAGCTGCGCTAACGAAATCTCCACGATTTTATCGTCGTCTTTAATATGAAGCGCAGGAATTAGTGCGTCGAGACCTCTGCCCAACCGTTTATTCAATGGAGATCACTTCCTTTGCAAGCTCCATATACACTTCCGCGCCCTTCGATCTCGGGTCGTACGTAATGATCGATTGCCCATGGCTCGGCGCCTCGCTCAAACGGACATTTCTCGGAATGATCGTTTGGTACACCTTATGTTGGAAATATTTCTTTACTTCCTCGATCACTTGAATGCCTAAGTTCGTGCGCGCGTCGAACATCGTCAGCAGCACGCCTTCGATTTGCAACGTCGTATTCAAATGCTTCTGCACCAAACGGATCGTGTTGAGCAGCTGGCTTAATCCTTCTAACGCGTAATATTCGCACTGGATCGGAATAATGACGGAATCGGAGGCGGTTAATGAATTAACGGTGAGAATGCCTAAGGATGGCGGACAATCGATCAAAATGTAATCGAACATATGGCGCACAAGCTGCAAACTCTTCTTCAACCGCACTTCTCTGGATATCGTCGGCACTAACTCGATTTCGGCGCCCGCGAGCTGAATCGTCGCCGGAATCGCCTTCAAGTTCGGGATGTTCGTGTCGACGATCGCATCTTTCGGATGAATGTCGTTAATGATGACATCATAAATGCAATACGTGACATCCGCTTTATTGATGCCGATACCGCTGGTAGAGTTGCCTTGGGGATCGATATCCACCAATAGCACTCTCTTGCCCAGCGAAGCGAGCGACGCGCCTAAGTTGACCGAAGTGGTCGTCTTGCCGACGCCGCCCTTCTGATTCGTTATTGCTATAATTTTCGACAACCGATTTCACCTCAAACGTATGATCAGGCCTCTTATGCGGCTTTCTCTCTGCTTCTTGCTCGGACAAGCGAAGAAAAAAGCGGCTCTCGCCGCTGTCGACTTCGTCTCGCCTCGTATTTATCGCTTCGGGATCGTAATAATGATTTCGTATCGATCTTCGTAATCTTGTTCGTTCTTGACGATATTCATACCCGTTCCAGCCACCATGTCGACGGATTGTCGAATCGTGTTGACCGCTAAGCGGACGTCCTTCGAGAACGATATCCGTTTCGGTTTTTTCTCCGGCGTTTCCTGGATCGATTGCAAAATAAATTGAATGCGGGTCTCCGTCTGCTTCACGTTCAATTCTTTCGTGATGACGTCCTCGAGCACCTTCACTTGCAGCTCTTCGTTCGGGAGCGACAACATCGCCCTCGCATGCCTCTCGGTAATTTGCCGATCGAGCAATGCGTTTTTCACCGGCTCGGACAATTGCAGCAGCCGTATTTTGTTCGCGATCGTCGACTGGCTCTTGCCGAGACGCTGCGCCAAACTTTCTTGCGTCAAGGAATGGATTTCAATAAGCTTCTGGTACGCGAGCGCTTCTTCGATCGCTGTCAGCCCTTCGCGCTGCAAATTCTCGATCAACGAGATCGAGGCCGCTTGCGAATCGTTGATTTCGCGGATAATCGCAGGGATCGTGTCCCAGCCGAGTTTCCTGACAGCCCTCCAGCGGCGTTCGCCGGCGATCAATTCATGCTTGCCGTCGCGCACGCGGACGACGATCGGTTGAATGACACCATGCGTCCGTATGGTTTGGCACAATTCCTCGATGCGTTCGTCGTCGAATACGGATCTTGGCTGATACGGGCTCGGAACGATCGAAGCGACCGAAATCATTTTCACTTCTTCGTTCGACGATTTCTCGGCCAGTCCAAACAAACGATTCAATTGTTCCTTCATGTCGATTGCACCATACTTTCAATAATGATCGATTGCTCCGCGCATGGACGTTTCAGCGATCATATAACGAAAATGCGGCTCATAGGCAAAACAAGCCTCCGCCGCTCGACGGAGACAAGTCTGCTTTCGATTTGCCGTATAAAGATTATTCGATACGTGTGTCGAATTTCCTGCTTAAGTCGCAGAAAGAAATTTCGAATTTCACGCGAAAATGTTCCACGTGAAACAATGGCGATATTATTTCGTGGCGATTAGCGGCGTTTTCAGCGGCACACCAGGCTTGCGCGGATACTTGCCCGGCGTCGGCTTCGTTTTTCGAACGACGATGATATGCCTTCCCGATTGTTCCATCGGCAGCTCGAACGCATGGTCGTTGACCAGCTCGCCGCCGAGCTCCTTGAACGCGAACTTCGCTTCGGCCAGCTCTTCCGCCGGATCGGAACCTTTCATCGCGACGAAATGACCTCGAGGCTTCGCGAACGGTATGCAAAATTCAGCCAATACGTTCAACCTCGCGACGGCTCTCGCCGTCACCAAATCGTATTGATCCCGGTGCGCAGCCAATCTCGCGACATCCTCCGCCCTGCCGTGCACGCAAGAGACATCGGACAAACCGAGCGTTTCCGTCAAATGCTGCAAAAATCCGATCCGCTTCTGAAGGGAATCAACGATCGTAATTCGAAGATGGGGAAATAAGATTTTGAGCGGAATGCTTGGGAATCCGGCGCCCGAGCCGATGTCGGCCATCGAACCGACATCGGCCATCGGGTGGAAGAACGCAAGCGACGCCGAGTCATAGAAGTGCTTGACGTACACCTGCTCTTTCTCCGTAATGCCCGTTAAATTCATTTTTTCGTTCCATTCCACAAGCTCGCGGTAATACGTTTCGAACTGCTCCAGCTGCCGCTCCGAAACGGCGATCGACCGTTCGGCGAGCAATCGTTGAAAGTCAAGCGCAGGCCCCGTCATGATCAACCTCTTCTCCGCCGTTCGATGTATCGGGCGTTTACCCTTTCGCAGCGGTTACTTTGTTGTATTGTTCCAAATAAACGAGCAAAATCGAAATATCCGCAGGCGTCACGCCGGCGATCCGCGATGCTTGGCCGAGCGAGATCGGACGAATCGAGCTCAGCTTTTGTCTTGCTTCCGTGGCAAGGCCGTGGATCGCGTTGTAATCGATACCCTCCGGAATTTTCTTTTTCTCCATCTTTTTCAGCCGTTCGACTTGCTGCAGCTGCTTTTCGATGTAGCCGGAATATTTCAATTGAATTTCGACCTGTTCCTTCATCTCGCTGTCGAGCGGGTACGGAGAAGGAATCATCCGCTCGATGTGCGCGTACGTAATTTCCGGACGCCTCAGCACCGAAGCGGCGTCGACCGAATTGACGAGCGGCACCGAGCCGGCTTCCGCGAGAATCGCCTGGACCTGCTCCTCCGGACGAAGCTTCGTTTTGTGCAGTCGTTCAATCTCTTGCTCCACCATCGCTTTTTTCGCCAAAAACTTATCATACCGCTCCTGCGGAATAAGCCCGATTTCATATCCAATATCGGTGAGGCGCAGATCCGCGTTGTCGTGGCGAAGCAGCAAACGATATTCCGCGCGGGACGTGAGCAGCCGGTACGGCTCGCTCGTTCCTTTCGTCACGAGATCGTCGATCAAGACGCCGATGTACGCTTGCGAACGATCCAGTACGACCGGCTCTTTCCCCTGCACTTTGCGCGCCGCGTTGATGCCGGCCATGATGCCTTGGCCAGCCGCTTCTTCGTACCCCGACGTGCCGTTGATTTGACCCGCCGTGAAGAGTCCCGGCAGCCGTTTCGTCTCGAGCGACGGCCACAGCTGCGTCGGCACGACCGCATCGTACTCGATGGCGTACCCGGTACGCATCATTTCGACCTTCTCGAGACCTGGAATCGAACGAAGAATACGCAACTGTACGTCTTCCGGCATGCTCGTCGATAGCCCTTGCACGTAATATTCGCTCGTATACCGTCCTTCCGGCTCGAGGAACAATTGATGCTTCGGTTTGTCGGCGAAGCGGACGATTTTGTCCTCGATCGAAGGGCAATAGCGCGGACCCGTCCCTTCGATCGCGCCCGAAAACATCGGCGCCCGATGCAGGTTGTCGTTAATAATTTCGTGCGTCTCCCCCGACGTATACGTGAGCCAGCAAGGCAGCTGCGGCTCACCCGGCTGCTTCACTTCATCGTAAGAGAACGTCTTCGGATTGTCGTCGCCCGGCTGGATTTCCATCTTGCCGAAATCGATCGAATCCTTGTGCACGCGCGGCGGCGTGCCGGTTTTGAATCGCACGAGGTCGAAACCGAGCTCCTTCAAGTGCTTCGACAGCTCGACGGACGGCTGCTGATTGTTCGGACCGCTTTCGTACATCAGCTCGCCGATAATCACCTTGCCGCGCAAATACGTGCCCGTCGTCAAGACGACCGACTTCGCCCGGTATTCCGCGCCCGTCTTGGTGACGCAGCCGCGGCACTCGCCATCTTCGACGATGAGCCGCTCGACCATGCCTTGACGGAGAGTCAATTTCGGCGTGCGTTCGATCGTCTCTTTCATCATGTGCTGATACATAAACTTGTCCGCCTGCGCGCGGAGCGCATGGACGGCAGGACCTTTCCCCGTATTCAGCATTCGCATTTGGATGTACGTTTTATCGATGTTTCGTCCCATTTCGCCGCCGAGCGCATCGATTTCGCGCACGACGTGCCCCTTCGCCGGACCGCCGATGGACGGGTTGCAAGGCATGAACGCCACCATGTCCAAATTAATCGTCAGCAGCAACGTTTCGCAGCCCATCCGCGCAGCCGCCAGCGCCGCTTCGCAGCCCGCGTGCCCCGCGCCGATGACGATGACGTCGAATTCGCCCGCCGCATATCCTGTAGTCGTCATTGCTTTCTACCTCCTTGCTTCTTCGGTCGTTATTTGCCCAAACAAAATTGCGAAAAGATTTGATCGATCAACGAATCGCTGACGGCATCTCCGATCATTTCGCCGAGCTGCTCCCATGCGCGGCGCACGTCGATCTGTACCATATCGATCGGCATTTGCGCGGCGACGCCGTCCAGCGCCTCCAGCAGCGCGCCTTTCGCTTGCTTCAGCAAATGAATATGTCTGACGTTGCTCACGTACGTAATATCGCTCGATTCGATGGACCCGCTGAAAAACAAAGCGCCGATCGCCTTCCCGAGACGATCTAACCCTTCCCCTTCCCGCGCCGACAGCCGTACGACCCGTTCCTCCGGAACTCGTTCGTACAGCGCATTCCAATCGATTTTGGGCTCCAAGTCCATTTTATTCACAATGACGATCGTTTGTCGACCCGCGAGCTCGTCCATCAAGGCATTCTCTTCTTCGGAAAGCTCCTCGTGGCCGTTCACGACGAACAAAATCAAATCCGCGGACGCGATCGCGCTTCTCGAACGTTCCACCCCGATCCGCTCGACGACGTCCGACGTTTCGCGAATGCCCGCCGTGTCGAGCAGCTTCAGCGGAATGCCGCCGACCGTCACGTATTCTTCGATGACGTCTCGCGTCGTGCCCGGGATATCGGTGACGATCGCCCGATTGTCCTGCGCCAGCGCGTTCAGCAGCGAAGATTTCCCGACGTTGGGCTTGCCGACGATCGCCGTTTCGATCCCTTCGCGCAGCAGCTTTCCTTCTTCGGCCGTGCGCAGCATCGTCTCGATCTCCTCGAGCGCCGCCTCGCATTTTTCCCGAATGAACGCATTCGTCAATTCTTCGACATCATGCTCCGGATAATCGATGTTCACTTCGATGTGCGCCATCGTTTCGATCAGCACGTGCCGCAGCGCCTTCACCCTGCGCGACAGCACCCCTTCCGCCTGCTTCAGCGCGATCGTGAACGCCCGATCCGATTTCGAACGGATCAAATCGATGACCGCTTCCGCCTGCGCCAGGTCGATTCGGCCGTTCAAGAACGCCCGTTTCGTGAATTCCCCAGGTTCTGCAAGCCTCGCGCCGCGGTCCAGAATCGCGTCCAGCACCTTCTTCACCGAAACGATGCCCCCGTGGCAGCTCACTTCGACGACGTCTTCCGCCGTATACGAACGCGGCGCGCGCATCACCGTCGCGAGCGCCTCCTCGATGCGTTCCCCCGTTGCCGGAGAAACGACATGTCCGTAATGCACCGTATGCGATTCCGCCTTCGTCAGTTTCACCTTCGACCGAAACACCGATTCGGCGATGTCGACCGCGCGCGGCCCGCTGATTCGAATAACCGCGATGCCCCCTTCGCCGAGCGGCGTCGCGATGGCCGCAATCGTATCTTCCGTCATTTGCTCCACCTTCCTTTCTTCCTAAAGAAAAAGCAATGACTTAGGCGTCAAGTCATTGCCGGAATGATTCCATTTATGATTTCAACGTAATGACGATGCGTCGGTTCGGTTCGTCGCCCTTGCTGAACGTCTTCACCTTCGGATGATTTTGCAGTTGATAATGAATGATCCGGCGTTCCAGCGGCGACATCGGTTCCAGAACGACTTCCTTCCGCGTTCGAACGACTTGGTTGGCGAGGCGCAGCGACAAATCCTGCAGCGTCTTCTTCCTTCGTTCCCGGAAACGTTCGGCGTCGATGACGATCCTCAGATGTTCGCCGGAAATGCGGTTCGCGTACACGTTCACGAGCGTCTGCACCGCATCCATCGTTTGCCCGCGGCGCCCGATGAATACGCCCAGTTCTTTCCCGTTCACTTCTAACACGATATTGCCGTCTTCGTCCTCCGTCCGTCGAATCGTCGCATCGATGCCCATGTCTCGGACGATTTCGGCGAGGTAGGCTTTCGACCTTTCGATCGCGTCGAACTCGGGGAAAGACGGGACCGGTTCGGGAACCGGCTCCGCCCGCTTCACTTCGATCACTTCAAGCTCGACTTTCGCATCCTTCATCCCGAACAAGCCGAGGATCCCTTTCGAAGGATGCTCCAAGACGGTGATTTTTACCCGGTCTTCCGTCACGCCGAGCTCGGCTAATCCTTTATTTACTGCGTCGCTTACCGTTTTTCCGCTGAACACCCGTTTCGACATTTGCAACCGCCTCGCCTCTCAAGCGTGGTTTATAAATGAAGTACGACTGCACGATGGTGAACACGTTGCTGTATACCCAGTATAGAACAAGCGCCGACGGGAAAGACCACGACATGACCAAAATCAGTATCGGGAAAATGAAGAGCAGCATCTGCATGTTTTGCGGCATTTGCGCTTGCATCATTTTCTGCTGCAGGAACGTCGTGAGCGCCGCCAAAATCGGAAGCACGTAAATCGGGTCCGGCGCGCCGAGCTGCATCCATAAGAAGTTATGTTCGCGAATATGCGGATTGCCTAAAATCGATTGATACAATGCGATCAAGACCGGCATTTGAATAAGTAACGGGAAACAGCCGCTCAGCGGGTTGACGCCGTGCTGCTGGAACAGCTTCATCGTCTCTTCCTGCTGCTTCTTCGGGTCGGTCGAATATTTCTCCCGGATCTTTTGCAGCTCCGGTTGAATCGCTTGCATTTGTTTCGAAGACTTGTACTGTTTGAGCGTTAAAGGAAGAATGACCAACCGAACGATGATCGTAATGACCAAAATCGCAAGTCCGTATTCATTAAATAAAGCGGCGGCCAACCAATCGAGCGCATCGGACAACGGGCCGACGAAATATCCGCCCCAAAAGCCTTCCCGATTAATATCCATCTGAGTTGCGTCGGTACAACCGGCAAGCAATAAGAACGGTAGAAGTAGCGCCCATTTCCAACGACGTTGAAGTGACAACGAATAACCCTCCCAAGTCTATATAAGAACATCTTCGATCGGCTCGCATCCGCTTGTCCCAGACCGCCCGAACGGCGGAATGCATGTATGGTAAAACTATACCATACAATCCTCGGCAAAGAAAATCATGGTTGCCTTCGCGCGGCGGTTTTCAAGATGTCCGCCCGCTTGAACACATGGCGGATGCTTTTCCTCAAAGCGTCGTGATCGAGCTCGAGCGCAGGCTTGCGTACGATGCAGACGATGTCGACGCGCGGCTTCATTTCCGCTTCCATCCGGCGGACGATCTCTTTCACGCGCCGCCGCATCCGGTTGCGAACGACGGCATTGCCGACCTTCTTGCTTACGGACACGCCGAAGCGGAACGGTTCCGCCGCCTGGGAATGCCGCACGTATACGACGAATTGGTGGTTGGCGGCCGCTTTGCCGTGTTTGAACACCTTCGCGAAATCTTCTCTTTTTCGTAGTCGCAGCCTCTTTTGCACGATTCCGATGCTCCTGCCTATTTACCCTTTATGGTTAACCGAAAATAACCTTTATAAACAAAAAGGACCACATGGAAGTGGTCCGGCGAAGCGTATGTTAACGATACAGAATGTTTGCGAATCGTTAACGCATCGATACGACGAAACATTCTGTACCAAGAAAAACTTCCGCTGATCCGCGGTCGCACATCTTTTAAATGTACTAAAGAAGTTTTTCTTACGCGCTGATGACTTTTCTGCCTTTCAGACGGCGAGCAGCAAGCACTTTACGCCCGTTCTTCGTAGCCATCCGCTTACGGAAGCCGTGAACCTTCTTACGCTTGCTCACATTCGGTTTAAATGTCGGTCCCATCGTTGAACACCTCCTTGATCCAGTCCTTGCCCAAAAACAAAGCGCTTTTTCTATTTAAGCATTTGAGCGCATCAAAGTCAATAAGGCGTCCCCTGTTGGCAAAAATCTCACAACCGGCTGGCTTGTGCACAAAATAAACGCTCAACACCGGCTTGTGCACAACATTTTTCGCAAATCGTCTCATTTTGTCGAAATGTGAACAACTTGCGCACAGAACGCAGGATTGTAAATAAAACTTGAATGAAAATAGTGAAAATGTGGATAACACCCGAATACGCATTGAAACCGGGGGGGTTATTTGCTATATTGATATTGTTTTCGTTGTGAATAAACCCAAATTATCCTCCGAATTATCAACATGCTGTGGATAAGATTGTGAACATTATTCCCCTTTATGGATAATTAGATCCCTTAATAAATTCAATTATGTTGATAACCACGACACGGAATTAGCGGATTTTACATATTTCGACGAGAATCCGTCTGTATTGGCCGTCACGCGCAGGTTTGAAGGAGTGAAGCGATTGTGGACAACCAACCCACACAATTATGGCAGAACGTTCTACAATTGTTGCAATCAAGAGTAAGCCGCCCGAGCTTCGATACATGGCTGAAATCGACGAAAGCCGCACAATTGACCGAGAGTTCTTTAACGATCTGCGCGCCGAACAATTTCGCTAGAGAATGGCTGGAAAACCGATATACCCGCTTGATCGAAGCCGCCGTGCTGGAGTGCACCGGCCGGGAAATCGAAATTCGCATCGTCACGGAGGAAGAGCGCGAATCGGCCGGCGCCGCGCCGCCTCCGCAGCCGCCGAAGCGCCCCGTCGTTCCGGCGGAGCCCGTATCCGTCGGCGGATCGATGCTGAACGCCAAATATACGTTCGAAACGTTCGTCATCGGCGCGAACAACCGATTCGCGCACGCCGCCTCGCTCGCCGTGGCGGAAGCGCCGGCCAAGGCCTACAACCCCCTGTTCCTATATGGGGGCGTCGGTCTCGGCAAGACGCACTTAATGCATGCGATCGGCCATTATATCGCGGAGCACAATCCGAGCGCGCGGGTGCTGTACATCTCGTCCGAGAAGTTTACGAACGAGTTTATTAACGCCATCCGCGACAACCGGGGCGAAAGCTTCCGGAACAAGTACCGCAATATCGACATCCTTCTCATTGACGATATTCAGTTCTTGGCCGGAAAAGAACAAACGCAAGAGGAATTTTTCCATACATTCAACGCGCTGCACGAAGAGCGGAAGCAGATCGTTATCTCGAGCGACCGGCCGCCGAAGGAAATTCCGACGTTGGAAGAGCGGCTGCGCTCCCGATTCGAATGGGGTTTGATTACGGACATTCAGCCGCCGGATTTGGAAACCCGAATCGCGATTCTTCGAAAGAAGGCGAAAGCGGAAAACCTGGAGATTCCGAACGAAGCGATGATGTATATCGCCAACCAGATCGACACGAACATCCGGGAATTGGAGGGCGCGCTCATTCGAGTGGTCGCCTACTCTTCTTTAATAAATCAGGATATTACGGTGCATTTGGCCGCGGAGGCGCTCAAAGACATCATTCCGAGCTCGCGCAACCGCGTCATCACCATTCAAGATATTCAGCAGCGCGTCGGCGAATACTACGGCATGAAGACGGAGGATTTCAAAGCGAGGAAACGGACGAAAAACGTCGCTTTCCCAAGGCAAATCGCGATGTATTTATCCAGGGAGCTCACCGACCACTCGCTACCGAAAATCGGCGAAGCGTTCGGCGGCCGCGACCATACGACGGTCATTCACGCGCACGAGAAAATATCTAGCATGCTGCAGACGGACCAAGAACTTTATAAGATTCTTCAAGCGATTCGAGAGAAAATTAAAAACCCGACGTGACGATTCTGAATAACAAAGCGAAATCGTTGAAGCCTATACACACTTTATGCACATGTGGATAGGCTTCAATTTCCGTTTTTATCGAGTTGTCCACATATTCTTGGCCCCTACTACTATGACTACGATTTAAAAAAAGATATTATTACTACTATGCAACCATTTTTGGAGAGTGAGCCCCCTTGAAATTCACGATACAGAAAACGCAGTTGAACGAATCGATCCAGCACGTCAGCAAAGCGATTTCGAGCCGCACGACGATTCCGATCCTCTCCGGCATCAAAATCGAAGCGAACGCGACCGGCGCTACCTTGACCGCTAGCGATACCGATATTTCCATCCAAGCTTTCATTCCCGTCGACGTGGACGGCCAGCGCGTCATTTCGCTCGAGCGCCCGGGCAGCGTCGTCGTGCCGGCGAAATTTTTCGTCGACATCATCCGCAAGCTCCCGGCGTCGGACGTTCATATCGAAGTGAACGAATCGTTCCAGATCGGCATCAAATCCGGTTCTACCGAAATTCAGCTCGCCGGCCTCGATCCGGAAGAATTTCCGCTGCTCCCTCGGCTTTCCGAGCACCAAACGCTCACGATGCCGAGCGAAGTGCTTCGTTCGATGATCCGCACGGTCGCTTTCGCCGTTTCCGCGAACGAAGCGACTCCGGTTTTGACCGGCGTTCTGTGGATATTGGAAAACAGCAAGCTGAAGTTCGTCGCGACGGACCGCCACCGCCTCTCGAGCGTCGAGAAGCCGATCGACTGCCCGTCCGACGTTAAGTTTCATAATATTGTTATCTCCGGGAAAAACTTGAACGAGCTCAGCAAAATTTTGCCGGAGCAAAACGCGATGATCGATATCGTCGTCGCCGACAACCAGGTGTTGTTCCGCACGGGCAACATTTTGTTCTTCACGCGCATGCTCGACGGCACGTATCCGGATACGTCCAAGATCATTCCGCAAACGTACAAAACGGAGACCGTCTTCGCGGCAAAGCCGCTCGCAGACGCGATCGACCGCGCGTACCTGCTGTCGCGAGAAGAGAAGACGAACATCGTTCGACTGACGACGGCCGACGACGAACGTTCCGTCGAAATTTCGTCGAGCTCCTCCGAGCTCGGCCGCGTTACGGAGCAGCTGCCGGTGGAACGCATGAGCGGCGAGCCGTTGAAAATTTCGTTCAACTCGAAGTATATGCTCGACGTGCTGAAGGTAACGGACGACGATTCGATCTGGATCGGCTTTACCGGCGCGATGAGCCCGATGATTTTGCGTCCGGCGAACGACAGCGGCATTTTGCACCTTATTTTGCCGTACCGGACGACCACCTAATTCGCGCGACCCGGAGGCGAGCCATTTTTCCATGAAACCCGTGAAAATCGCAACGGAATACATTACGCTCGGGCAAATGCTAAAGCTGTCCGACTGCATCGATTCGGGAGGCCAGGCGAAAGCGTTCCTCGCCGAGACGGCGATCCGCGTCAACGGCGAGCCGGACAACCGCCGCGGACGAAAGCTGTATCGCGGCGACCGCGTGCTCGTCGAGGGCCACGGGGAATTCGAGATCGTATGAAGGTCTCCGCCCTCTCGCTTCGAAACTATCGCAATTACGCCGCGGTGGATCTGTCGACGGACCACCGCGTGAACGTGTTTATCGGACGGAACGCGCAAGGGAAAACGAATTTGCTCGAAGCCATCTACATGCTTGCGCTCACCAAATCGCATCGCGCCTCGAAGGATAAGGAATTGATCCGCTGGGGCGAACAGCACGCCGTGCTTTCGGCCATGACGGAACGAAAGTACGGCGATTGCCGTCTGCAGCTCGATTTGACGACGCAAGGCAAGAAGGCCCGCATCAACGGGCTCGAGCAGCGGAAGTTGAGCGAATATATCGGCACGCTGAACGTCGTTTTGTTCGCGCCGGAAGATTTGGAAATCGTGAAAGGTTCCCCGGGCGTGCGAAGAAGATTTCTAGATATGGAGATCGCCCAGGTCCACCCCGCCTACCTCCATTCGTTAAGCCAGTATCATAAAGTGCTCGTGCAGCGAAACAATTTTCTGAAAAGCGGCGGCGCGGCGAAGGCGTCCGGCGAGCCGATGCTGGCCGTGTGGAACGAACAATTGGCGGCCTTCGGTTCTAAAATCATGGTAAGAAGGCAAGGCTTTATAGCGAAGCTGCAATCGTGGGCGGAGTCGATTCATTCCGGCATCACCGGAGGCGCAGAGCGGCTCGAGGTCGGCTACCTTCCTTCGGTGGAAATGAGTCCGGGGGAAGATGAAACTGTCTTATTCGAACGATTTATGGTAAAGTTATCACAGATGAAAGAGCAGGAGCTGCGAAGGGGAGCGACGTTGGTCGGTCCTCATCGCGACGATCTTGCGTTTCGCATCAACGGGAAGGACGCGTACAGTTTCGGTTCGCAGGGGCAACAGCGCACCGCGGCGCTGTCGATCAAGCTCGCCGAGATCGAGCTGATGAAGCAGGAGACAGGCGAATACCCTGTGCTGCTGCTCGACGACGTCCTGTCGGAGCTGGATCGGCAGCGGCAGACGCAGTTGATCGAGACGTTCCGCTCGAAGGTGCAGACGTTCATTACGACGACCGGCGTAGAAGGCATACGGATGGAATCGCTCGACGATGTGAAGCTGTTTCACGTCAGCGAGGGCGCCGTCGGCGACGAACCGGGATAACGAATTAAGGGGGCGTGCGGATGTTCATCCATCTGGGCGGCGAGAAAATCATTCGCGCTTCGGAGCTGATCGGCATTTTCGACGTATCGATCGAATCTTCTTCCAAGATTTCCAAAGGCTTTCTCGCCCATGCGGCGAAAGAGAAACGAACGGAAGAGATCGGAGACGAAGAACCGAAGTCGCTCGTCGTGACGGTCGACAAGGTGTACTACTCCCCCATTTCTTCGGCGACGCTCAAGAAGCGCGCGCAATCGCCGTTGGCGCTCTAAGCATTCGACTTTACCAGCATTTGCGTTTTTATATATCTCTTATTCTTGCGTTTCGCTTGCTAAGCATCGGCAAATCTTGATGGAGTGATGATCAATGTCAGTCAACCAGCACACGTACGACGAAAGCCAAATTCAGGTGCTCGAAGGTCTGGAAGCGGTACGCAAGCGTCCGGGCATGTACATCGGCTCGACGAGCGGCCGAGGTCTACACCACCTTGTTTGGGAAGTCGTCGATAACAGTATCGACGAGGCGTTAGCAGGGTTCTGCGATAAAATCGTCGTCGTCGTCCACAAGAACAACTCGATCACCGTCATCGACAACGGTCGAGGCATCCCGGTCGGCGAACATCCGAAGCTGAAGCGCCCCGCGCTGGAGGTCGTCCTGACGGTTCTCCACGCCGGCGGCAAATTCGGCGGCGACGAGTCCGGCTACAAAGTGTCGGGCGGTCTGCACGGCGTCGGCATCTCCGTCGTCAACGCGCTGTCCGAGCACGTCACCGTAACGGTCAAGCGCGAAGGGAAAATGTATCGCCAGGAGTACCGCCGCGGCGTGCCGCAGTACGACGTTCAGGTGATCGGCGAGACGGACGAAACCGGCACGACGGTCACGTTCCAGCCGGATCCGGAAATTTTCACGGAAACGACGGAGTACGATTACGACATTCTGCAATCTCGTCTGCGCGAGCTGGCGTTCCTCAACGCAGGCGTCGAAATTGTGTTGCGCGACGAACGGACCGACACGGAGAACACGTACCTTGCGGAAGGCGGCATTTCGACGTTCGTCGAGTGGTTGAACCGGAACCGCGAGCCGCTGCATACGCCGATTTACGTCGAAGGCCGCAAGGACCATATCCAAGTCGAAATCGCGCTCCAGTACAACGACAGCTATACGGAGACGTTGTATTCGTTCGCGAACAACATCAACACGCACGAAGGCGGAACGCACGAGTCCGGCTTCAAGAGCGCGCTCACGCGCGTCATTAACGAATATGCGCGCCGCACGGGGCAGATGAAGGAAAGCGAGTCGAATTTGACCGGCGAGGACGTGCGCGAAGGGATTACGGCGATCATTTCCGTCAAAATTCCGGAGCCGCAGTTCGAAGGCCAGACGAAGACGAAGCTCGGCAACAGCGAGGTTCGCGGCATCGTGGAATCGCTGTTCGCGGAGAAATTCCAAGAATTCCTGAGCGAAAATCCGAGCGTCGCGAAGCGCGTCGTCGAGAAATCGCTGCAGGCGGCCCGCGCCCGCGAAGCGGCGCGCAAAGCGCGCGAGCTGACGCGGCGTAAATCAGCGCTCGAAGTCAGCTCCCTGCCGGGCAAGCTGGCCGACTGCTCGTCGAAGGACGCCTCGATATCCGAGCTCTATATCGTCGAGGGCGACTCCGCCGGCGGCTCGGCGAAGCAAGGGCGCGATCGGCATTTCCAAGCGATCCTGCCGCTTCGCGGTAAGATCTTGAACGTCGAGAAGGCACGGCTCGACCGCATTCTCGGCAACTCGGAAATCCGCGCGATCATTACGGCGCTCGGCACCGGCATCGGCGAAGATTTCGACATTACGAAGGCGCGGTACCACAAGATCATCATCATGACCGACGCCGACGTCGACGGCGCGCATATCCGTACGCTGCTGCTGACGTTCTTCTACCGCTACATGCGGCAGATCATCGATAGCGGGTACGTTTATATCGCACAGCCGCCGTTGTATAAGATCGAGAGGAACAAAGTCGTGCGCTACGCGTACAACGATAAACAGCGCGACCAAATTTTTGCGGAATTCGGCGAAGGCGTAAAGCCGAACGTGCAGCGCTACAAGGGTCTCGGCGAGATGAACCCGGGCCAGCTGTGGGAAACGACGATGGATCCAGACAGCCGTACGCTGCTTCAAGTGTCGATCCAGGACGCCGCGCTGGCGGACGAAATTTTCGACACGCTGATGGGCGACAACGTCGAACCGCGCCGGGATTTCATCCAGCAGCACGCGAAATACGTGAAAAACTTGGACGTGTAACGAGCAGGCACCCTCCGGCATTTGTATGCCGGGGGTGCTTTTCTTTTTGCCGGAGGGTCGCAAAATGTTCCACGGGGAACAGTTTGCAGTGGTTTTCTCAGGGGCGTCCGGGTGGCGGAATATGGTCGTGCTGCGCAGTGTATGGTGCTCGGCAGCGTCGCGTGTGGGCCGGCTCCCTATTGCAGATTGGCTGCGTCCGGCGCCGAAGTTCCCCTGCTTCCAGCGCTGGTTATGGGCAAACATAACGCTGCTGAGGTTGGGTCTCCCCCATCCCCCAGCGCCGGTTATGGGAAGGGTGTATGCAAAACAAGGGAACGGTGGTGTCATAACAAGCAACCTGGGTACCCATAACGGCTGCTGAGGTTGGGTCTCCCCCATCCCCCAGCGCCTGTTATGGGAAGGGTGTATGCAAAACAAGGGAACGGTGGTGGCATAACAAGCAACCTGGGTACCCATAACGGCTGCCGAGGCAGGGTCTCCCCCATCCCCAGCGCCGGTTATGGGAAGGGTGTATGCAAAACAAGGGAACGGTGGTGGCATAACAAATAACCTGGGTATCCATTGCGACTGCTGAGGTTGGGTCTCCCCATCCCCCAGCGCCGGTTATGGGAAGGGAGTACGTAAAACAAAGGAACCATGGTGTCATAACAAGCAACCTGGGTGAACATAACGAGCTCCGAACTAGTGTTCCCTCCTCTCTACGAAGCCTCCTTCTCCTCCACACTTAGCGCCGGTTATGGGCCTATAACGGGTACCGGTAAGCGAGCCCTCCTTGCGGCCTCACGACCCCGTCAAAGCGACCTGCACGAAAGAAGAAATTCCGCAGAGTGCGCACGCCATCGAGGAAGAATTCGGACACTCGTCGAAGAAAGAAAATAATAACGCCACGGAGGCTTGCCGAAGACGGCTGCTTTATTTGTTGAATTTTCTTCCCCACTCCCGTTTGGCAAATCTATTTTTGTGAAACAACTGGAAGTATCGGAGAAAGATATGAAAATTATTTCATGAAATGTTATAATACTTAGGTTAAGGTCGGATAAACCGAAAAGTGATGTGTCGGGAGGATCTGCATGTCGGACGAAAGAGTACAACATATCCAAGAGCGTGATATCGGCACCGAAATGCGCACGTCTTTCATGGACTACGCCATGAGCATTATCGTGAGCCGCGCCCTTCCTGACGTAAGAGACGGGCTGAAGCCTGTTCATAGAAGAATATTGTTCGCGATGTCCGAGCTCGGCATGTCGCCGGACAAGCCTTATAAAAAGTCGGCCCGGATCGTCGGCGAAGTCATCGGTAAGTACCACCCGCACGGCGACTCCGCCGTGTACGAAACGATGGTTCGGATGGCGCAGGACTTCTCGCTGCGTTACATGCTGGTCGACGGCCACGGCAACTTCGGCTCGATCGACGGCGACGCCGCGGCGGCGATGCGTTACACCGAAGCCAGACTGTCTAAGATCGCGATGGAACTGCTGCGCGATCTCAACAAGGAAACGATCGACTTCGTTCCGAATTACGACGGCGAAGAACATGAACCGGCGGTGCTGCCGGCGCGGTTCCCGAACCTGCTCGTCAACGGCGTTTCGGGCATCGCGGTCGGCATGGCGACGAACATCCCTCCCCACAACTTGGGCGAAGTGATCGACGGCGTGCTCATGCTCATCCGCAACCCGGATGCGACGCCGATGGATTTAATGTCCGTCATCAAAGGCCCCGACTTCCCGACCGGCGGATTTATTTTGGGCCGCGAAGGCATTCGCCAAGCGTACTCGACGGGCCGCGGTTCGGTCACGATGCGCGCCCGCGCCGAAATCGAAGAAACGAACGGCAAAGCTCGCATCATCGTCAACGAGCTGCCGTACCAGGTCATCAAAGCGAAGCTGATCGAGAAAATCGCCGAACTCGTGCGCGAGAAGCGGCTTGAAGGCATTACCGATCTGCGCGATGAATCGGATCGGAACGGCATGCGTATCGTCATCGAGCTGCGCAAAGACGTTAATCCGAACGTCGTGCTTAACAATTTGTATAAGCAGACGTCGATGCAGCTCAACTTCGGCATTAACATGCTCGCGCTCGTGAAAGGCGAACCGAAGGTGCTTAATCTTCGGGATATTCTCCACCACTACATCGAGCATCAAATCGAGGTCATCCGCAGACGGACCGAGTACGACCTGAAGAAAGCGCGGGCTCGCGCTCACATTCTCGAAGGTCTCCGAATTGCGCTCGACCACCTCGACGAAGTGATTGCGCTCATTCGCGCGTCGCGGACGACGGAAGAAGCCCGCGAAGGGTTGATGACGCAGTTCGCGCTGTCCGAGGAGCAGGCGCAAGCGATTCTCGATATGCGTCTCCAGCGTTTAACGGGGTTGGAGCGGGAGAAAATCGAGAACGAATACGCCGAGTTGATCAAGAAAATCGCCGAATACGAAGCGATTCTCGCCGACAACCAGCTCGTCCTCGGCATTATCGCCGACGAGCTGACTGAGGTTCGCCAGCGGTTCGCCGACGAACGGCGTACGGAAATTACGATCGGCGAGGAGACGATTCTCGACGAGGATTTGATCCCGCAGGAAGAAGTGCTGATCACGATTTCCCATACCGGATATATCAAGCGTATTCCGGTCGCGGCATACCGGAGTCAAAAGCGCGGCGGCCGCGGCGTCATCGGCATGGAAACGAAAGAAGACGATTTCGTCGAACATTTGTTCGTAACAAACACGCACAACTACTTGCTCTTCGTCACGAACAAAGGCAAGGCGTATCGTCTGAAGGCGTACGAAGTGCCGGAGCTCGGCCGCACCGCGCGCGGAACGCCGGTCATCAACCTGATCCAGATCGAACAAGGCGAGCGCGTCAGCGCCGTCATCCCGATCAAGGAGTTCGGCGACGCGGATAAGTACTTGTTCTTCGCGACGCGCCACGGCATCGTCAAGAAGACGCCGCTTAGCGATTTCTCCAACATTCGGAAAGTCGGTCTGATCGCCCTCGTGCTTCGCGACGACGACGAGCTGGTCGGCGTACGCATGACGGACGGCAACCGCCAAATCGTCATGGGCACGAAGCAAGGCATGTCGATCCGCTATCCGGAATCGGAAGTGCGGGCGATGGGACGCGCGGCGACCGGCGTCAAGGGCATCACTCTCTCCGAAAACGACGAAGTGATCGACATGGACGTCGTTGACGAGCAGGACGACGTGCTGATCGTGACGTCGAAGGGCTACGGCAAACGGACGCCGATGAACGAATACCGGATTCAGTCTCGCGGCGGCAAAGGCATCAAGACGTTGAACCTTACGCCGAAGAACGGGTATGTCGTCGGTTTGAAGGTCGTACGCGAAAACCAGGATCTGATGATCATTACCGCTTCGGGCACGGTCATTCGGACGAGCATGGAGGGCATTTCTACTATGGGTAGAAATACCCAAGGCGTTCGATTGATTCATACGCGCGAAGACGACGAAGTGGCGACGGTCACGCAAGTCGATCGCGGGGAGAATGACGTCGAAGGCGGAGAAGATCACGGAGCGCCGGACATACCGGAGACGTTAGAGTAATATTTATTAAGGGATTGGTCTTTAACGCCAATCCTTTTTGTTTTATAATTGGGTGCATCCCCATTGACACATTGAGAAGCGAGGGAATCCCATGGTCACGGTAGCCGTATCCGTGCTGAAATCCGGAGAACGTTTGATCGAGGAAGTGCGTACTTCGCAAGGCGGCGTTCTGATGGAAAAAGGGAAAGTGCTTAGTGCGAGAGACCTAGAGGTGCTCAAAGCATTTCTTATCAAATACGTGGCCATCGACGCGAAGCCTGAAGACGGACAAGAAGCGGCCGAGGATGTCGCCGCTTCGAAGTTTATGTCGAACGACATGGCTCTGTTTTATCAGGCTTACGAAGCGCTGTATCAAATATTGAAAAAGGCGTTTCGCGTCGTCAGCGCGGGGAGCGATCAGCTCCCTTTGCTGGAGATGCGTACGCATCTAGAACAGCTCCTTAGTTATGTAGAGTTGTACAACCCGCTGACGTTTACCGCCAGACGGGCCGGTCCCGACGATTATTTAATTCACAACGGGATCATGGTCGGGTTGACCTCCTACCTCCTCGCTCGCTGGCATGGGATGCAGCAGCGGGATTGGATTCCGATCGCGCTTTCGGGCATTTTGCACGACATCGGCACGACGCGGATCGACGATGCGATCGTCAACAAGCCGTCGAAGCTGACCGCCTCCGAATTCGAGGACCTTAAGAAACATACGATAATCGGGTACAATATTTTAAAAAATATCCCGGGAATCAACGAAGGCGTAAAACTGAGCGCGCTGCAGCACCACGAACGGCTGGACGGTTCCGGATATCCGCTCGGGGTCAAGGGCGAAAAAATTCACGTTTACGCGAAACTGATCGCGGTTACCGACGTGTTCCACGCGATGACGACGAGCCGGCAGTACAAGAAAGCCTCCTCCCCCTACCTCGTGTTGGAGCAATTGCGGAAGGATGCGTTCGGGAAACTGGAGCCGGTGCTGGTGCAGACGTTCATTCAGAAAGTGACCCAGTTCCACAACGGAACGATCGTAAGGTTGAATGACGGTACGGTCGCCGAAATCGTGTTTACGGATCCCAACAATCCTACCCGACCGATGGTAAGCGTGAACGGGCAGATCATCAATTTGGCGATGGACCGGGAACGATTTATTCAGGAAGTCATATCGTATTAACTTCCCTCCCTGGGGCTCGGCGTCGTTTGCCGAGCCCTCCCTTATTTTGTATTTTGACATTCCTTGTGCCGCATGGTACATTATAAATCCGCGCTTCGAACGAATAAAACGAAGCCGCGGTGGGAATAAAAAAAGATGTTGCATCGGATAGGCGAACGTGGTATTATATAAAAGTCGCTGATTTCGAAGCCGACATCAAGTGTTAGAAAAGCTTGCTCCTTGAAAACTGAACAACGAGCGCATACGCGTCTGATGAGCTTCGGCTCGTTAGACAAAGTAAGAAAGCTAGCTTGTAATGAGCATAGACGAACCACCCTTTTTGGAGAGTTTGATCCTGGCTCAGGACGAACGCTGGCGGCGTGCCTAATACATGCAAGTCGAGCGGATCTTATCCTTCGGGATAAGGTTAGCGGCGGACGGGTGAGTAACACGTAGGCAACCTGCCTGCAAGACCGGGATAACTGGCGGAAACGCCTGCTAATACCGGATAATCGATGGACCCGCATGGGTCGGTCGTAAAAGACGCTTCGGCGTCACCTGAGGATGGGCCTGCGGCGCATTAGCTAGTTGGCGGGGTAACGGCCCACCAAGGCGACGATGCGTAGCCGACCTGAGAGGGTGATCGGCCACACTGGGACTGAGACACGGCCCAGACTCCTACGGGAGGCAGCAGTAGGGAATCTTCCGCAATGGACGCAAGTCTGACGGAGCAACGCCGCGTGAGTGAGGAAGGCCTTCGGGTCGTAAAGCTCTGTTGCCAGGGAAGAACGGACAGGGGAGTAACTGCCCTTGTCATGACGGTACCTGAGAAGAAAGCCCCGGCTAACTACGTGCCAGCAGCCGCGGTAATACGTAGGGGGCAAGCGTTGTCCGGAATTATTGGGCGTAAAGCGCGCGCAGGCGGCCTTGTAAGTCTGGTGTTTAACCCATGGGCTCAACCCGTGGTCGCACCGGAAACTGCAAAGCTTGAGTGCAGAAGAGGAAAGTGGAATTCCACGTGTAGCGGTGAAATGCGTAGAGATGTGGAGGAACACCAGTGGCGAAGGCGACTTTCTGGGCTGTAACTGACGCTGAGGCGCGAAAGCTTGGGGAGCAAACAGGATTAGATACCCTGGTAGTCCACGCCGTAAACGATGAGTGCTAGGTGTCAGGGGTTTCGATACCCTTGGTGCCGAAGTTAACACAGTAAGCACTCCGCCTGGGGAGTACGGTCGCAAGACTGAAACTCAAAGGAATTGACGGGGACCCGCACAAGCAGTGGAGTATGTGGTTTAATTCGAAGCAACGCGAAGAACCTTACCAGGTCTTGACATCCCCCTGAACACGTTAGAGATAGCGTGGGCCTTCGGGACAGGGGAGACAGGTGGTGCATGGTTGTCGTCAGCTCGTGTCGTGAGATGTTGGGTTAAGTCCCGCAACGAGCGCAACCCTTGATCCTAGTTGCCAGCACGGAAGGTGGGCACTCTAGGATGACTGCCGGTGACAAACCGGAGGAAGGCGGGGATGACGTCAAATCATCATGCCCCTTATGACCTGGGCTACACACGTACTACAATGGCCGGTACAACGGGCAGCGAAGGGGCGACCCGGAGCGAATCCAATCAAAGCCGGTCTCAGTTCGGATTGCAGGCTGCAACTCGCCTGCATGAAGTCGGAATTGCTAGTAATCGCGGATCAGCATGCCGCGGTGAATACGTTCCCGGGTCTTGTACACACCGCCCGTCACACCACGAGAGTTTACAACACCCGAAGTCGGTGGGGTAACCGCAAGGGGCCAGCCGCCGAAGGTGGGGTAGATGATTGGGGTGAAGTCGTAACAAGGTAGCCGTATCGGAAGGTGCGGCTGGATCACCTCCTTTCTATGGAGATCATGTCAGCTGTAGGCTGGCGGATCAAATCTGCCGCAAGGCATCTAATACCTCTCACTCGTATTCAGTTTTGAAGGAGCTATCGCTCCCCACAAAGTGACGAAGATGCTGACGAAGCGAATTCCGAAACCTTTGCGGGGGCCCCGAAAACACCTTCGCAACTCGTTTGGTGGTAATGGCGGAAGGGAACCACGCGTACCCATCCCGAACACGACCGTTAAGCCTTCCAGCGCCGATGGTACTTAGACCGCAGGGTCTTGGGAGAGTAGGACGCCGCCAAGCGAGCCCGCTTCATGCGGAGCTTAGAACTTCATACCTCAGCAATTGAGGGCCTTTAGCTCAGCTGGTTAGAGCGCACCCCTGATAAGGGTGAGGTCGGTGGTTCGAGTCCACTAAGGCCCATTGTACCTGCCTAAGTGGTGGGTTTTGTATCGGGGTCCCCGCAAAGTATTCGGGCTCTGCTACAAAGCTTCACTTCACTTTGCGGGGT